>NZ_DATCTU010000007.1 GCF_036567765.1 Pseudobacteroides sp. | reverse complement strand
GCATTTCCATACCATATGCCTTTGAGGCTCCCAATATTATTTCAGTCATAAGCACAAAAATAAGAATAACTGAAATAAACCTCTTAGTTCCCACAAAATTTCCCCCTTTACTTTTGTGATGATAAATAATTTAGAATAATGCTTCGAATATTGTTTTAGATACCAATATCACATTATATATAAACATCCATATAGTATCAATACCTAAAATCATTGACACATGGAAAACAGTTTATATGTAAATAAAAATATCTACCTGCTTTTTATCTTTTTGCACGAATGAATATAACATATTTTACTTTTTATGTCACCGAAGAATCCCTGCTAATTTTCGTAAATATCTTTTGCGGAATCTAGCAATTTTATTGCGGTATCCCATAAAATGCTGTCATTTACCTCATATACTCGGTCCTTCAGAAACCTGTCCATTAAGATGTTGTGATGTTAACATAGCGTTTGCCTGTATACAAGTTATTTCTGGTTATTTTTGGTTATTTTATCGTTAATTCGAAAAGTACTGATTTATTGGAACCATCCTTCAGTTATCTTCTTTTAATGGTTCTCTTCGCCCACTCTGTAAACTTTTTGTCACATCTTTTTCTATCACAAACAAATACAAGTGCCAACACTCACGTTATCCCAATAAAAGTCAAATTACTTTTTAAATTATAAAATTCCCAAACCATATATACCGCCTCAACCTACGGCTTTTCAAACATTTGAATTTCTAATCCATCCAATAAAACCTTAATAAGTAACAACTGTTCCTGGAACCATTTATTATTGTTAGTTTTAATTGCTTCATTCATTTCATTAAATGTATCTTCGATTGTTGCCATGAGACTAGCCGTTTCTACTTTCACAATCGAAAGAGTGGCTACTTTTTCCTTCAAACTATTGTATCGCTTTAACGCTTCCTCAAAAAGCTGTTTCATATGACCTCCAATTTACAATTCTAAATCAATTAATGTATTGGATATTATATCCATGGTAATATGGTACAGAAACTTATCCCTTATGTCAATATAATTTGTAGATTTAGTATATATTTTTTACATTCCATATCTACTTGTAGCATTCTCGCTAAAAAGTTATTTTTTTCTTAGAGGTGAGCGAATGAGCGAATTGATAAAAAGTATAGGAGCTACAATACGGAAACTTAGAAAAGCAAAGAACTGGAGTCAAGAAGAACTTGGCTTTCAATCAAATGTCCACCCTTCATATATAGGAGTTATAGAACGTGGAGAAAAAAGTATAAGTATAGACAGCTTAGAAAAAATACTTAATGGACTTAATATTACTTTTGAGGACTTTTTTAAGATAGTCGGTTCTACAGAAATTATTAATACTGATTTTACCATTTTGCCTTACATAACACAGAGACTGAGTAGAAGAGATATAAAAGATCAGCGAATAATTATGACTCTTATTGAAGTGTTGTTTCCATGGAAGGATGATGTGTGAGCTTTGATTTAACATTAGGCTTAACCGCCAAAAAGTATGCACCCTTTTATGCTAAAAATCAAATAAAGAGGGTGCATTTTTACCACATATTTACATCACAATCAACTGAGTACACCCAAATTCTCACTCAATTTTACCCCATAAATGCCGAAAAACCCTTATAATAAGGGTTCTCGATTGTATCAAAATCAGAGTCTACTTTTGTCTAATAACTAACTTTTTGATACAATTTATCGCTATGACAAACTGCTGTCGCTTGGAATAGCGTTAAAAAGTATCCCTACTTAACCCCCGACCACTTCTTTTTGAAGCTTTTTACTGAGAGAGGACAAGACCAATGAATAAGATTTGTCCAACATGTCCTTAACAATCTCATCAGAAACCTCGCCTTCTAAATAAATCGAGTTCCAATGTTCTTTATTCATATAATATCCGGGTACAATATCCTTGTACTGCTGCCTTAAAAATTCACCATGTCCAGGTTCTAATTTTACTGTAGCAATTGGTTTTCCTTCTTTATCACCACCCAGTAAAACAAACATTTTACCTTTTATCATATATCTCGTTGCATCCCATTCTAATTTATATTCTTTTTCCACGCCTACTTTTGACAGGCAGTATTCATCCATCCAAGCGTATCTCATTTGCTATCCTCCAGATATTTTTATTGTCTTGCTCTTCCGAAACTATATGCTCCACAATATGTATAAAAACTATAAATTTATTCTTTATTTATATACTTTTCAATTAGCCATTTGGGGCAAGGTGTTGATGCTTGAATGTACTTTGTATAGCCGCACGAGCATATCTGCACCATAAGATTTTCTCCATATAAAGCAATCCCCGTTATAGATTGCTCTAAGTCTGACTCTTTCAGAAAATAGACCTTTACAACACTGCAGAGTTCATGCCAATTATATAATGTAAAGTGTCCTGGGAATGAATCGTCTTTAGATATAAAAGAAAGCACCCTTTTATTATCAATTATCACTTCACCTAGATCGAATTCATTTGACCTAAATACATATGGAACATTAATTATCTTGTCTGCCATACAAAATACAACCACACCCTTTTCAAAACAAAACATAGTTAGGGAAGAGAAGCCAACCTTCTTCCCAACTTGATTCTGTTTATAACATCATTTTGTATCTCCTATTTTTACACCATAAAGTTTCTCCATGGCATTCATTGTAATCAACCACACCTTGCCGCTTTTCCTATAATCAACACCTTCAATAAGTTTTTCGCCAGTAACCTTGTGCCTTAGAGTGCTAGGATCAATACCCCAAATCTCTGCAGCTTCGGAAAATGTAAGTACCTCTGAGATTATGCTAGGGCAGGAGGGACCTTGCGTGGCATTTATCTCTACATGATGCACTTTAAAATTTGAATCAGAAACAGACTCAAACATGATTGCTTGGTAACCATCTTCCTTTATGGCATTAACCTCTCCTGAAATGCTTCTATTGTTTATATTATTAATAGTAAGCTTATCTCCAACCTTAACTACTATTTCTGATATTTTTTGCCTCTTCCCCACTTTTCCTCCACAACCATCACGCAACCGTGAATATTTATTATATATTATCACTCAATCGTGAAAATCGCAATGCTGTTTTCACGAAAAAATTAAAGCTACAGGCATAATATTAACACTCATAGCTGTAGCATTTAAACCATTTTTAACCAACATATTCTTGGCAAAGCATTATTTCTTCAATTTCATTTAATGGTAGCAATCCTAATCTTAACAGTTTTTTAAGTATTTCTGTTGAGGTTTTTCTTCCATTTATAAAATTTAATTCTGCCCTTATACCTGTGAATTTATCATGATAAATGAGCTGATAGCCATTAGTAAGTTTTATTATATTAAACTTGCTATTCACTTTCTAACCGCCTCCAAATATTCCAATAAAATTACTGGATTATATCATCTTTTCACCTTAATTTTACAACAAATCATATCAATTAACGATATTTAATAACAAAAAACTCCCGGCTTTAATTCGAGAGTTCAACTATCTTTATTCAATAAACCTTATGTACTGTTTTAGCCCATCATTTTCTTCTGTTATGTCGATATAACCCTGTTCCTCATAGAAACTACATAGTTTTTTCGAAGGCTTGCATTCAAGCAAAATTAGTCTTCCTCCAACAATATCTCTTGCCTCACTAATAAGCCTGTAGCAATCCTCAAGCATCCTTGTCCCCGGAAGCATACCCTTTGTGTAATGTGTATCTCTTCCCAATTGCCCAATCAGGTATACCACAAGGTTTTGCTCTTTATCCGACTGATTACCCAGCCTTTTTCTGAGCGTTTTAGACATCGTTTCAAAAACAGGAATTTTCATTGTTTTCATTGCGATTGAAAAGTAGCCTATTATTTTAAACTCGCCTGTTTCTTCAAGCCTTGCTTCATCAAAATATACATAAGTACGGCACTTATCCCTTTTTTCATACTCTACCGCCTTATTCCTTATAAAATCTGTTATATCATCATCCTTATCACAACAAAAAAGAGAGAACGCGTCTCTCCATAAATCCTCATTAATATCCTCTGCTTTTATTAAGCTTTGGAGCGAAGCATACCCAATAATTTTTCCTCACTCCTTCTCATATCAGCAATGGCATTTTTAGAATCTATATGCAAAGGCTTTGTAGTGTCAACAGCCTTTTCAAGTCTCTCAACGGTCTCTTTTTTTGTTATAGCAAAATCCTTTGTAAATGAAACAGTAGCCATTTTAAAACACCTCTTTCTATCTTGTGGCTCTAGTATTATTATACGCCAAAGTGAAGAAAAAATCAAAATTTTTATTAATAAATCAAATTTCTTAAGGTCGGTTATAAAAGCACCTCCCTAATTGACGATCATGCTTTTACTTCAATTTATAAAAGCATGATTGTCAAAATAATTTTATGCAATTGCTAAGGCTTTTTCCAGCATAAATACATCAAAAAACTTCTCAAGGAATTCAATACTTGAAACCGCCATTGAAGAATTTGTCCTATCCTCAAAGGAGAAAAAAATCAATTACATTAAATATGTTGCTTGCTACAGGATGTCTCCTATTCAAGCTATAACCCATTATGCAAAGGTAAAGAGCATAGAAGCATCACCCATTAAACCTTCTAAAAAACTGATTACATTTGATGGCTGTCCAATAGAACTTGACTTACCTATAGTTCTTGGGGAGGCAAACGCAAATTCAATGAGGTCTCCAAGATATACTACTCTTGAAAGGCTTATGAACCCAAAGGAAATCTCAGACCTGTTATGAAGCAGAACATTCTAACTCAAATGACCGCAAACGAAAAAATCACCCGCAAAGACGTTTTTGTGTACCATCTTTGCGGGTGATTTTTTCGTTTTATATTTTCCATTCCAGTTCAATACCGTTTTTAAAGGCGAATTTAATCTCACATTCAGAATATACGGTAACATTTTCAACAGTGTTATTCCAAAGTTCCTCGTCAAAGTCGGCCAGAAGCTGGTCACTCTGCCTTATGCTGTTTATAAAGCTTCTCATGCTTTCACGCTTTGCATTACGCTCCAGCCTTTTATCATTGATTTTTGAAAGACCTGTTCTGGCGGTTTCATACCGGTTCGCAAGGGCTGTATATCTTCTCTGGTACTCTTTCTGGTCTAAGGCTGAATGTGCATTTTCCTCCACACATTTTCTTAGAAGTTCAGCCACAACCTCGCATTCACTCTGAAGCTTGGCAGTTTCCTTATCAAGCTCTGAGGTATCCGCCAAGACATTAATTATCTCTTCATAGCACTGTAGTATTTCATCCCTGTTTTTTATTAGGCTGTTGAAAGCCTCCAAAAATGCCCCCTTGATTTTATCCTCATAAAGATGCGGTGTCATGCATTTCCTGTCATTCTTAAACTTGCTGTTGCACTGCCAGATTGTCCTTCTATATTTGCTGGTGGAATGCCACACCTTGCTTCCATAGAAGCTTCCGCACTCACCGCACACAATTTTACCTGAAAAGCTGTTTATACCAGTCTTATAGCCCTTTACTTCTTTTCGTTTTTTAATCTCGTGCTGTACAAGGTCAAAAGCCTCTGCAGAAATAATGGCAGGATGGCTGTTTTCAACATAATACTGTGGAACTTCTCCTTCGTTGAGTTTCTTTTTCTTAGTGAGAAAATCCACTGTAAATGTCTTTTGAAGCATAGCCGCTCCTTTGTACTTCTCATTTTGCAGGATGCTCATAACGGTGCTTTGCTGCCAATTATCTTTACCGGAAGGCGTCGGGACTCCGTTTTCTGTTAAATATTTTGCTATGCCCGATGAGGTCTTTCCTTCAAGGAACATCTTATATATCAGTCTAACAACCGCTGCTTCCTTCTCCACTATTTTCGGCAGGCCGTCTTCGCCCTTTTCATAGCCGAGGAACTGTCCATACGGAAGCATCAGCTTACCATCAGCAAAGCGTTTCCTGTGTCCCCATGTGACATTTTCCGAAATGCTTCTGCTTTCTTCCTGGGCAAGGCTGGACATAATCGTTATCAGCAGTTCACCCTTGCTGTCCAAGGTATATATATTCTCCTTCTCAAAATACACCTCAACGCCCTTTTCCTTAAGCTGTCTGACTGTGGTAAGCGTATCAACGGTATTTCTGGCAAACCGGCTGACCGATTTGGTTATAATAAGGTCTATTTTGCCATTTAAAGCATCGGCAATCATCCTGTTAAAGCCGTCACGTTTTTTAGTGCTGGTAGCTGAGATACCCTCATCGGTGTAAACCTCTACAAACTTCCATGCGGTATTTGACTGTATATGCTTTGTATAATAATCAACCTGTGCTTCGTAGCTTGAAAGCTGCTCATCATTGTCGGTTGAAACCCTTGCATAGGCGGCCACTCTTTTTAACGAAGCCCTTACAGCCGTTGCTGTCGCTAACCTTCCTGTTGTGGCAGGTATGACCGTTACTGCTCTTGCTGGCTGCATATTGAATTCCTCCTCTCCAAGTAATCCAGCTGGCGCATCCTTGCCTTTTCCCGGTCTTCCTCACTCCAGCTTTCACTCCGTGATTTATGCTGCCACTGCTTGTCAATCATTTGTCCGTCTTGAAAAACAAACCTGACCAAATTATGCTCTAATACTTGAATTTCTTTAATTTGCTTCAAAAAATATGTATCATCAAACTCCTGTAGCTCCAAAACCTCTGTCGCTATTGAAAGCAGTATGTCCTCTGGTATTTGTCTGGCATTGCAGGCTTCCTTCCCAAGCTTCAAATAAGTAGAACAACTCCAAGAAGCCTTTCCTTTTCTGTTTTTCCGTTTATAGTTCTTACCGCAATTGGTGCAAACAATCTTAGATGTGAAAGGGTAAACACCTGCAACATTTTTCCCTGCATTTCTTTTTCTATTCCTATCCATAATCTCTTGCGCTTTTTGGAATGTGTCGGGGTCTATAATTGAAGCATGCGTTTCTTCAGCATAGTATTTAGGAAGAACACCTTTGTTTTTCAGTAGTGATTTTGTCAAATGGTTATCTACATATTTTTTCTGAAGCAGGGCATTCCCTGCATATTTTTCATTTTTAATAATATCCGCTACTTTATTCGATGTCCAAGTACCTCCCCTGGGTCTATCAACATTCATTCCCCGGAGTTTCTTGGCTATCAGCGTACAGCCCATTCCGCTGATATAGTCATTAAAAATCATTTCTACAACCTCTGCTTCTTCAGGATTAATTTCAATCTCCCCATTTTTAATATGGTATCCAAAAAGAAAGCGCAGGTTTACTATTTCACCTTCAGCAAAACGCTTGCGTATCCTCCACTTGCAATTCTCGCTGACCGATCGGCTTTCCTCCTGCGCAAATGAAGCGAGGATGGTTAGCATCAGCTCTCCATCCCCGCTCATTGAATGAATATTCTCTTTTTCAAAAAACACATCGACTTCCAAACTCTTTAGTTCCCGCACTGCTTCCAGCATAGTGACCGTATTTCTCGCAAACCTGGAAATCGATTTAGTAATCACCATGTCTATCTTGCCGTTCCTACAGTCTTTCAGAAGTCTTTGGAACTCAGCCCTGCTCTCCTTGGTTCCGGTTACCGCCTCATCCGCATATACTCCTGCATACTCCCAGCCACGGTGTTTTTGTATAAAGTCACTGTAGTAGCTGACCTGTGCCGAGAGGGAGTGCAGCATGGCATCCTTCCCGCTGGACACTCTGGCATATGCAGCAACACGTTTTTTTGACGGGAGCCTTGCTGCCAAAGGCTCTATTTTTCTCACTGTTCTTAGCATAAAAACCACCCCCTTGCTTGCTCCAATGATAACTCTGTTTTTGATACAAAGCAAGCTAAAAAGGCTTATATTCCGCCTATTACAGGCTTATATTCCGTTAAAAGAATTTTGTTGATCCTTTTAAAATCATTCATGGTAATAATGCCTTTTGCCAGCATTGCTTTTGCTATTGACATAGAAACTCTGTAATTTTTCTCACGTTCAAACTGCTCCTTTGTCACATTCATCCCTCCTCGTACCAAACCTGCTGGCTATATAGCATTCATGCCCGCAGAACTTTCGTTTCTGATTGCCATAGCTGTCAAACTTCTTTCCGCAGCAAGCACAGTCAATGGTATACCATGCTCTTTTCTCAATAATTTCTGCATTTGCCTTCCACCATGCTTCCCGGCACTTCTGTGAACAAAATTTTGACGGGTGGCCTACTTTGCCTTTTACCAGCAGCCTTCCGCACTGTTTGCAATAGTCACCCTTTTCATTTAGTTCTCTTCTAACAGAACCAAGATTGTTTCGTATACAATATGATTTAATTGTGTTTTCAGAAATTCCAAGCTCTATAGCAATCTGCCTGTAGCTCTCACCCATGTGCCTCATCCGGCTAATTTTTTCTTTTTGCAAATCAGTCACTTACCTCACCCCCAAAACGTAAAAAAGAAGGCACTAAGCCCTCTCAACCAGATTTCAGACAAAAAAATAGAGGGGTTATTTAAAACCTCTCCAGAAAAGCTTCCTTATTAATGCTATTCCTAATATATTATCATTTACATTTAAACATCATCCTTACTGCTTTGACCCCATCCCTGAATGCATATCGATAAAGCATATCGTGGACAATTCCTGACTGTTCGCTTTCAAAGTCTTCAAGCTTTACAAACATTCCCTGCTGTTCTTCTGTCAGTGTCGCCATGAACTCCTGCTGCAATTCATATGCTTGCACTTTTAACTTTTCATATCTGTTGCTATTTTTCCCAATAAGGTAGCGCAGCTCCTCTACCCTCTTATCTGCAATTTCTTCAAGATATTTTTTTAATCCGCCAGGCATGGTTGAATCCCTCCATTCCTTTTGGATTCAATATTTTCATTATATATGATTAGATGATGGTGTCTGACTGTTCCCTTCATTTCTTGAGCCATAATCACACGAAAACATATGCCTTCCTTCGTTCCATGCAGGTATATGATCTCCGACATGGTGCTCTCCGCTGCTTTCAACCTTTCATTCAAGCTCTCAAAAAGAGCGTCAAATTCAGCTGCAGTTCCTTTGAAATCAAATGCCTTTACGTCTTCTCGCTGCTTATAAAACTTAAGATTTTCCCGGTTCTCCGTTATAAGGCATTTGTTTGCATCTGCCCTCATTCGGTTTACAGCCTTCTCCTCCAGCATTTCCCTAAAGACTTCCTCAAAGCTTTTTAAAATGTTCTGCATAAATTCACGACCCCTTTCATTTTTTATGAAAGGAAAATAAGCAAGGCGCACTGCAGGATTAATGGTAACCCCACACTGCGCCTGTAGTATCATTGTGAAAATTGATAGGATAAAGTATAATATTTACAGGGTCGTTGTGGCAGCAATAGCTGTCGGTGTTAGGTAGTTTGGTTACCTGCATTGGCTTCCGGGTGTTCCTGCACCCGCAAGACACGGCGGCCTTATTTAGTTTCCTTTTGATGCGTTACCTGTTTTCAAGCCATCAGCCTCTTCAGCAAGGCAGGCTTATTGGCATTTGCCAGTGCCCGCCTGAGCCTTAATGACTCTTCATCTGTTTTCTTGTTTTCATTAATTTGGGCTAAAGCTTTTTTCACCAGCATATCCACAAATGCCTGTTTCATGATAGAACACCGTCCTTTATTTTCGCAATTTACATATCCTTCCTGATATATTACTGTACATGATAACTCTTAATGCCTTACAATGCAAGCGTTTCATGACATTTATCAAAAGCTGTCCTTGCTGGTTGGATCATTGAAAAAGGCAAATGCCGAAAGAACACCAAATATTAAAGCAGTAAGCTCTTTAAAGCTATCCTCCGTGAGTCCGACAGGTGCCAACAGTCCGTAATTTTTCAGTACAAATAAAACCAGTGCCACTACGGCACTCCATGCAACAGGGCTTCTCCATCTTGATTGGTTCATTACTAAATTCCTCCCTTCATTAATAAAGCCGCTACCCTTTGTATCAGGATAGCGGCATATTCACCAGCTACATATTTACCTTTTACTGCATTTTCACTCCAATAATCCGGCGACTTTATGATACCGAATTCCTGAAGCACCTCAAGTTCTTTGTCCAAATTCGGACTTTCTTCCTTATATAATATACCGAAGTAATTCAGTATCCCTTTGGCAATGGCAGTCCCGATTGCCTCTATATGGGATATAATCCACTTGGCATCCTCCTGGTTATCATGGTAGGCTGTTTCCACCAATGCGGCAGGCGCTTTGGTATATGCCAGCTCATACATATGCTTGCCCTGTCCATAAAAGTTGTACCCTTCCTTGACTCCTCTATCCGCTGTCGGTGTCAAAGGTGAAAGCTCCGCATATACAGCCCTTGCCAGCTTTTCGCCGTTGCCTCCGAACCTGTGGCAGTAAACCTCGCATCCCCTGCCACCGCCCGCATTGCTGTGAACGGCAAAATGGATGTCGGGATTCTTGGAGTTGCTATCGACCACTACCTGTGAAAGCGGCCACTCCGGCTTATTCCTGTAGACTGTTACGCTATGCCTCTCAAGCACCTGCTGTGTGACATCCGCCACCTGGTTCATCCGCTGCTCTTCTGTGCCATAGCCGCCTGCACCTAGATTGTTTTCCTGTGTAGACGGGCTTAGATAAACGCTTTTAGCCATTGCCATCTCCTCCTATTCATCCGAACCTCGTTTTTCAATAATGTCAATCCTGCGATGTGCTGATTTCGTGCTTTCCTCCACCCTTGTAACCCTCTCTGAAAGAATGGATACGCTCTTGTTGGTGTCCTTTTGCTCCAGAAGGACATCGTCAATCCTTCGTTTGATATACTCGGTATCAGCTTTCAGTTCCCCACGCTCCCTTCCCATAGTGTCACAATCCTTCTGCACCGACCTTTTTAAAGTAATGCCTCCAAAGATGATGCTACATAATGCCGCTACAGCTGCAATAATTGTATAAACCACCTCCGGCTTCATCCTCATCCCCTCCCGTCTTTACGTTACTTTCGCCTTATCCTGAGTCCTATTATTAGCCCGTTGTTAAATCCGTTATTGTAAGCACCGGTTGTATCACCGCCGCCTGAACCAACCTGCGGCATCATAGGAGCAAACTGCTCACCAACAGTCCAATTGCATAGTATGTTATCAACATACTGCTTCAGCCATTCCCTGTAGGAAAAATTATTCTCATCCCACTGGATTGCACCTGTATTTTGTAAAAACCATAAATAAATATCAACAGGACCAGTCTCAAGGGCTGTCTTGCTCTGGTTCACATCATATGCCACAATGCATCACCCCTAAGCTTTAAGAAGGACACGCTGACCGACATTCGCTCCACCTCCAGGCAATTGGATATGGTTGTCGAAGGTGCCCAGCCCGTAATAGCTGTCCCCGTTGATGGTATAGTACTGGTTGCTGACAATAAAGGATTGAGGCACAATGACAAGGTTGGAGGTATACCCTCTCATTCCAAGGTCAGCAACTCCCGCCCAAACCCTCGCCAGCGGAATCTTCTGATTGTAGAAGTTCTTAGTAAAGTTTGTTCCTTCCGGTATAAGAGTGTCACAGGTTATTTCGCATATCTGCCCGAGAGCTTCACCGTTGAACTGTCTGGTAAACCTAGTTTTTGTAGCATCATTCTGTCCAAACATAAACCATGCGTTGGTATCGGTTGCCTCAACAGGCGAGTCCAGCTTAACCACACCATAATAATAGGTGTTGCCGGAGGTCGCTGAGGGATTGGCATCCTTGGAAATAATTTTGTACCCGTTGCTCTTGTCTGCAATAAGTAAAATAATCGTTTCATTGTGATTCAAATATACATTGTCTATGGTATCGGGCTGATACCTTGTTATCTCCCCGTAAACCACCTGCCCGCTTGCTGCATTATTCCTTATCCCAACAACAATAGCGCCATACTTGGTTGTCGAGCCGTCATAGGTTGTGCAAATAACCCAATCAGACTGGCTTTCTGCATGCGTGAAAGTAATTACACCTGTAACAAACCTGTAGCTGCTTGCATCAGGGAATGCCGCTTTAAGCCAATCAGGTACCCAAGTTTCCTTAATGGAGTAGGTGGTTGACGAGGTGGGTGTTGCGCTGAAGTTAGTGTCTACTGTGGCAATCTTGGTAGTACCGTCATACGCTGTTATATTCCTTACATCACCGGCACCCGGTCCTCCCGTCAGGGTTATTTGCTGGCCGACATAGAATCCGTTTGTTGACGAAGCACCCGAAGCAAGCTTGATGGTATTTGCAGAACCTCCATTCTGAGCGGTTCCTGTCACTGCATTCCAAGCCCTGCTTACTGTATCTACATTGGGTGTCTGCGTATTTTTTGTCATGGTCTCCCCACCGGGCATATTGGCATAAAGCCAGTCAAGAAAATCCTTCCCAAATTCAATAATTTTTCCTACTGTAGAAACCCCCACATCTATGTTAACTGTATGTGTATATTTGGTTATAGCCACCTGTCCATCCCTCCTTATGGTTTGTTCCCTGAGTTATAGCTGATGCTTGTGGTCTCGTCAGGGTTTGGTGTTGTATTTACAAGGCTTGTGATTCTTCCCTGGTCATCCTTTACCCAGGAATAATTTGCAGTTGATGAGTCTGAAAAGGTTATAACCACTCCATCCTCATAAAAGTCAATGTCGGCTGCATATACCTTTAAGTCTGCAGAAGCGGCAAAATATGATGCAGGATGCCCTTCAAGCAGGGCCGCATTTGAAGCGTTATCTGCAGAGCCTGCAAGGTCAGCGGTATCGGCATGGCTTGCGTTGTCAGCGGCTAATGCATGCTCTGCATTCTCAACAATACCATCCTCGTCAGGGTCATACACCGATTTTGTCATGTCGCCCGAGCCTGCCCCGCCACCCTGGTCTATATTTTCAAACACTATATTGGTGTTGCCGATTACCACCGTTCCAGCCGTTGTCATATGGAACAGCTTCTTTTTATTTACTGTACCTTCAGATATATAAACAAAAACACCGGCTTTAAAGTCGGAGCTATCATTGAAATCATCCGCCCTTGCCCATGAACCGGAAGATACAATATATACGCCGTTTTCCTTCTGGTCCGTCTGGTTCTTCACAAGCACCCGGTCTCCTGCAGATAAAGATACGCCATCGATGGTTTGCAACCCTGAGAGGCTAATATTGGCTGTAGCTGCCACTCTGCAGCCTAAATGAAGGTGAGCCCCGCTCTCCTTCATATGGTCTGAAGCATCCTGGAGCGAAATCTCGGGAGCAGTCCTCCAATTCCCCTTTCCAGTAATCGTCTTTACCATAGCGGCAAGCCAGCCAAGAAGTGTAGTCAACAGCCCTGTGTTTCCTGTTGGGGAACTGCTGTCATCAATTGTCCTTTCAGCTATCATGCTGTCGGATACGGCTATGGTATCAGCTCCGCCATCCTCGTGGCCGGCATGATGATATTGCGAATGGTGGGCGTCAGGATTGGACACATGGGAGGTTAAGTCAGTAAAGCCTGCCTCCGGCTCCTCCTGCTCCGATCTTACCGGGACAGCCACAGTGCTTTTCTGGTCTCTTGCCCCCATAATTTTAATAATCTCACCCGCTGCATTCCTGTGTCCTGCCAATTCCATCACCTCCTACGTTGTAAGCGGGGTATACCCAACATGAAATGTCTTAAGCTCCATCGTGAATCCATCCGTGGATAAGTCAAAGCTGATGCTTAATATCTTGTATACCTCGGATATAGTGGTGCTGGATTCAACAACCATGATATTGTCGCCTACCTGAAGCCACGGGTTACCTACAGCCACAAATTCGGCACAGGTATACCTCCTGACCATGTCCTGCTTCAAGCGCGCTGCACATTCGTTGCATTCCTCCTGCGAATCAAGGTGCTGGTTGTCTGCAAACAGAACCTTGCTCTTATGGACCTTGCTTGTGTCCCACATGGTAGAAGGAGAGGTTGCAACACCCTCTTTTTTCTTTCCTGCCACCCTTATGGTTCCATAGATATTTCTCCTGCTTACTCCGAATTTAAGGCTGAATATATCCTCACCCTCCCGGAAGACCCAGCCTGCATACACATAGCTTGCCTTTACTGTTGACCCGCCAGGAATACTACTGCCTGAAAGCCTCCGTATTTTTCCGTTTTCAAGGTCTATTTCATAGTCAACATCCCTTGAGTAGGTTACAGCTCCATTTGAAGAGGTAACTTTGTCAGAGCCGGATACCAGATGGTTGTGCTCCAATGACACCCAGGCCGTTCCGTTTAGTGCATGCTGCTCGTTTGTAACCGAAGGCTCCCTGTCTGTAGGGAAGTAAAACCTTGCTATGCCATCCTCGTCAATAAAGAACTCAAAGCCTGAAACGGTACACATTTCATTGATTGCATCCATGTAGGTGGTCTTTTCAAAGGTTGGATCAAGCTTTATTCCTGTAGCCTCTACAATTACATCTGCCGCCTTAAACCCTGCCCTCATGCAGAGGTCTTTGACAATATCGGCAACATCCGGCTTTGTGGACCCTCCTGGCGTAATCCAATACTTTTTGACACCTGAAGGGAGAGGGTACTTAATGTAGTATTTTGTTTTGCCCTGTATGACAAGGCTTATCTCCCTGTCAATAAACCAGCAGGCCAAATCCCTGCAGTCAGCGCTGATATTGTAATCCCTTGGCTGGGCGGACATGGTAACATCATCTATTTCTCCTGTAAAAACTGTGGCAAGGTCTATACCGTATCCTATTTTTGCTACCACCCTGCGGCTCGGAATGATAACGCAGTACCATTCATTCAATGCCTTGTCAAACTCATGCCCGCCACGGTAAGGTGTGTAATATCCCGCATCGGTCGGGTCTGACGGATTGATATTGGGCAGGGAAAAGGTAAGCCTCTGGCTGTCGGCGGCTTCCTCCCTTTGTACGCTTATCTGCTCAACCTGGAGCTTTGCAGCTCCTTCTGAAAGCTCAAACTCAATCAGCCTTGGTGTATAAGACGGTGCCGCCTGGCCGATTCCATACAGCTTGCCTGTTACGCTGAACACAAACAGGTGCTTTATTGCAATGCTCTGCTGCTGGGGTATGTTCATCTGCACCAGCCTTGAGCCGTTATAATAGTCAAGATTTAAGCCGGTTCCTCCAACTTGAGGCGCAATATAAAGCACCTTGTTATGGACAACCGTATCTTCAACCAATGGAGTATATCCGTTTTGTGTTACAGAAACCTTTGATATCGTGCCATCCTCATTTACCTTGTAAACATCGCCGGTATCTCCGTCTACTGCATGAAGCCCGCTATCCAGCCATGCAAAGGTGGAATTCCCTCCCCTGCCGTCCCTGAACACATCCAGCCCCTCAGCGACAGTCTCCCATCCGCTTCCTCCATTGGTGTCATACCTTACAATTGTTACCAAAGAGTCTGCATCCTCCGGATCACTTCTTCCAAAAGCGTAAAGGCAATCATCCTCTGTATTGAACCAGAGCCTGCCGGGAAAGGTCTGGTTTCCCGTTGTGCCGCACACCTTGGACCATCCACCACCAGAGCTTGTATAAAGACAACCTCCCCATTCTTCACCATAGTGGTATATATTAGACAAAGCCCAAAAGGCTCCGTTGGCATATACAAGCCCGACCAAGGGAAGCGAGCCTGAGCCTCCGCTCCCATCAGGATAAGTTGGTGTTTCTGTGATTTCGCTCCATGAGCTTCCACTTTTTACATAGAATTTGTTATCATGAGCACTCAAGCCGTTTGAGCTTAACAGATATATTCCTGTACCATCACTTGCTATCCATAGGTCCGCTGTTACCATGGACGGATTTGCAAACACAACCTGTGCAAGCGAAATATTTCCGTCCCATTCCCACAACCCTCCGTTTTTAGGGAATGTGTCATTGTTGGTGGCTGCTATGTATATCCTGCCGTTATGCTCTATAATATTCCGAAACCATCTGTAATCGGCACTTCCTTCACCCACTGAATCAACTCCGTCAATGGTTGACATGGCTATTTCGGGAAATTCAATCCTGCCTGTCGGGGCATCGCTGCCGATCATGGAGCGTGACTTAAGAAGTGTCATTGTATTTTCCGGCATTATTCTCAAAGGTCTACACCTCCAAAAAGGTTATTTCATAAAAAACAATTTCCGTCCCCTGCTGCCTTGTACCCGAAAGCTCCTCTATTATTGCAGGGTTAATTACCGTACCGTCATGAAACTCCGCTTTGTTTTTCACAAATGCCTCATAATCCGCTTCAAGGCTGTCAAAGTCTGCTTTTAAAGCCCAGCCAGAAACAGTTCTCCTTTCACGGAGCCGTCCTGCCGAAAGGAGCCTGCTCTGCGGCGCTGTTACGGCGGTAAACGGAATCAACTCCTTTTCTGAGGCAAGCATCGCTATTTCGTCACGGTTATACTCGGTGATGTTCAACCTGAGGCTCCCCCACCTGTCGGAATATTCCGCTGGCGCACCTCCTGCAAACCATCCGCAGATATGGGTGTAGTCGTAGTTCATTGCCATTGCGCCGCATACCGTTGAATCCGCCCACACTACCGGATAAGCCCAGCCGCTTAAAGTATCATCGTTGGAGACATTTATTGACTGTTCCCATCCCCCGGCTTCATTAGACATGAGGAAAACCTGCTGGTTGTCAAATCCGGGTGTCGGCGATTGCCCCCAGGCAATGTATATCTTATCATTTGCCGATATGTGGATATTAGGATGAATATTATCTGGCATACTGCTTATCTGCTGCTCCGACCATGAGGCAGATTTCGTAAACAGTGACAGTTCGCTTCCCCTTGCGATGACAATATATGGCTTGCCTGTGCTGTCCACTCCAATGTCAGAGCCGTTTGCATCGTTACCTCCAAAAACCATCTCCCAAGGCAGCCACGCTCCGCTTTTTCCTTTTGTGTAATAGATGTGAAAATCACTGAAGCTCACCATGGTGATATGCATATTATCGTCCTTGTCAATTGCAGCACTGTCCAGGTAGTACCTTGGAACCGAAGGCTGTACTGCCTCATAATTGCTCCATGCTCCCGATACCTTGTTTGAATAATACACCTTCCCACTGGAGCCGCCTGTGGCAAATACAACATGGGGCTTGCCTGCGCTGTCAACCAGCACAATAATATCGGCATCCACATACCCGTTTCCCGGAAGCTGCGGAAGT
The DNA here is from genome assembly GCF_036567765.1 of Pseudobacteroides sp. NCBI lineage: Bacteria > Bacillati > Bacillota > Clostridia > Eubacteriales > Oscillospiraceae > Pseudobacteroides > Pseudobacteroides sp. Next base: position 210,383 of record NZ_DATCTU010000007.1, on the reverse strand, counting down.
GTATCAATCGTTCCCCACGCTCCGTTTTCATAAACACAATACTTTATCCTGTTGTTTGAACTGTCATTGGCGGCAAGGTGAATCCTTCCTTCGCTGTCCATTGCCATGTTGGGGTATGCAAAGCTTACCCCTGCTCCCGGTGTGAAGGGAAAGCCGGTATCCTCCCAAGTAACGCCGTCCACACTTTTCATTACAACCGTCTGGTACTGCCAGTCATCATCCCCATAGCGGTCAAAGCAGGCAAACCAGTATCCACCGTTATGGACTAGCTTGCGGTGACCGTACCAGGTTGCATTTGCAAGCGTATATGGTTCATCAGTCCAGATATCAGTTCTTTGCTCCGTTCCGTTCAATACCATTAGATTTGCCTCCCTCCCGCTATGATTCAATAAAGGTCGCCTGGTACCAGACCAGATCGCTTCCCTTTTCCTCTTTGCCTGACAGCTTCCACAGCCTTGCCGTCATGGTAAAGCCGTCATCAAAAGCCAGGGGCTTTGCCTCCGAGCTATGATAGTCTATAAGCAGTTGACTATACTCAAGCCGGGTGCAAAAACCCTCCACCTCTCTTGTTTTTCTCTTTCTTCCTGTTCCCATAAGCACTGAATTGGGTGTCTTTTTATCCCTTGCATCATAAGGAGCCAGAAGCTCCTTTTCGGAAAAATATCTTTCGGCCCCGGCTCTCTTGTATGCTGTTATATTGAGCTCCAATGCTCCCCAAACATCCGCCATTGGTTCACCTCCTACCTGAAGGCTTTGTGTGCGCTTGGATTTTTACCATATCTGTCCTTGTTTGCCGCCAAATCCGCTGCAATTATTTCAACCACACCCATCAGCTCGCCCTTGTCATTGACACCTTTCACAGTAATTGTGCCTGTGTGGTCAACCACCATGCTGCCGTTTGCTCCCCCACCCGCCCCTTCAAACGCAGGCCGGTTGAACTGCGGGTTCAAAACAGCGTTAAGGTTTGCCTCCAAAGCAGGAACACCCGCCTTGATGCCATCCTTCAGCATATTTATTAAATTTGGCGCCCAAGTGTCGGCGTTTGAGCCCGGACCTTCTTTAGTTGGGGAGCCAAAGCCAAGGAAATTCTTGATTTTGTCCGCCACTCCACTGACAGCATCCTTGACTCCTCCAGCCATGGATTTGATTCCATCCACCAGATTACCCATCATGTTTTTGCCCCAGTTCCATGCACTGCCTACAACATCACCTACTACAGACCCTATCTTGCCAAATGCACCGGACACTGCTCCCACTAGGTTACCTACAAAATTGGTGACTCCTGAAACCATATTGGAGAAGCAGCCAAGGACACCGTTTACAAGGTCAGGCACGATGGAGCCTCCGACCAAGGTATACCATAAGCCCTTAAAGAATGAAATGATTCCTTCCACAAAGCCCTTTACCAGATTTACTATGGTCATAAACAGGTTTGACAGCATGCTCCATGCCGCCTTTGCCGCTTCAACAAGGAAATTCCATGCCCCAGCCCAGTCACCGTTAATGATGGCGATGACAAACCCGATAAGGTTGACTATAAAATTCACTGCGCCGAGCACCGCTCGTATGAACGGACCAAGCGCCTGTATGATCCCATTCAGCACACCGACTGCTATTCCGAGTATTACGGCAATAGCTGCTCCAAGGGCAATGAACACCGGTTGAAGCAGCGTCCAAAGCTGTTGTATTACTCCCCATAGCGAGAAAATCAAGGTCTTTATGCTCTCCCAAATCGGGGTCAGATAGCCTGCGAACTGTGCAAAGGATGCAAAAAGCTGTGCAAGTATTGGCTGAATAAAGGCAAGGATGCCGTTGAATATATTGACCGCGGTGTCAATTATCTGCTGACCGTAGGTGTTCCAAAAGTTCCATATGCCTGTAACCACATCGCTTACTATCTTAAAGATTGTCTGCATGACCGGCTGGATTACCGATACCAATCCGTTAAAAATGGTGCTTACTACAGAGCCTATACGGTAAAATGCCGTCTCCCATCCGCTTGCCATGGCTCCGGGATCTCCTGTTCCCTTAAAGCCGTTGATAAACATTTGAAAGGCTTTTATTGCATTTGCCGCAAAATCCTGCAGAAATGCCAGTACGTTGCCAAGCACCTCGGTGAATTTTGCCTTTATACCCGGCAGTACCTCTGCGGTCTTGCTCTGAATGAAGCCAAGCGCTTCCTTGAACTTTGACTGTATTTGCTCCCAAATGGCAAGCACAGAGTTCCTGAAGCCCTCATTGGTTTTCATCAGCCACACAAACCCTGCCACCAATCCTGCAATTGCCACCACAACAAGCCCTATGGGGGAAGCAATGGCGGCAAAAACTCCTGACAGCACCGAAAGCCCTGTTGAAAGTCCTCCCAGCACCATAAGCAGGGGACCGACCGCTGCTACTGCGGCCAGTATGATTGTTACCCATTTGCGTACTTCAGGATTAAGCTCCATATATTTATTGACTAGAATGGTAGCCTTGTCTGCAAGCATCTTTAATATTGGAAGGAATGCCTTGCTGGATACAATCTGCAGCGTTTCAATGGAGCCCTTCAGCTGTTCAAGGGAGCCTTTTAGGTTGTTCATCCTTTCGGCTGCCACCTCTTCAGCGGTTACCTTTCCCATCTCCGACTGCATTTTATTGAAGCCGTCAGCACCTTCCTTATATAAAATATTTGCTGCACGGATAGCATCAGAGCCGAATAGCGTCTCCATTGCCTGCAACCTTTGCGCATCAGTTAGGTTTTTCATGCTTTTTTGCAGCAAGCCTGCAATTTCAGCCATGCTCTTCAGCTTACCCTGAGCATTATAGAAAGCACTTGTACCTTGAGCGGTTGTAAGCCCCAGCTTTTTGAAAAGCTCCACCTGCTTGTCAGTGGAAGGCTGGAGGTTCATCAGCATGGTTTTTAATGATGTGCCTGCATCAGAACCCTTTAGCCCGTTTTGGGCGAATACCGCAAGCGCCGTGCTGGTATCCTTGAAGGACAACCCAACCGCACTTGCTACAGCAGAACACATGGAAAGACTGAATTTCATCTCCTGTACGCTTGTTGCAGATGCATTGGCCGCACCGGCAAGGATGTCGGCAGCCTGTGCAACATTCAGCCCATCAGCCTTGAAGGAGTTTAATACTGTAGATGCTATTTCAGCTGCATCGGCAAGCTCAATTTCTCCTGCCGCTGCAAGAGACAGCGCTCCCTTCAAGCCTCCGCCCATGATATCCTTCACACTGACACCTGCTTTGATTAGTTCTTCAATACCCGATGTGGCTTCCTTTGCTGAATACTTGGTTTCCGCTCCCATTTTGAGCGCCAGTTCTTCAAGCTGTTTCATTTCTTCGCCTGTAGCGCCCGATACTGCTTTTACACTGCTCATCCCGGCTTCAAAATCGGCTCCGGCTTTCAAAGAAGCTGCCGCCATGCCTGCAAGAGGTGCGGTCAATGCAGCAGACATCACCTTTCCTGCTCCCGACAGCTGGCTGCTTACATTCGCCATGGCATCCTGCGCCTCTTGGAGCCCTTTTTTCAAAGCACCGATGTCTGCCGTTATCTTGACTACCAGATTTCGTATGACTGCCATACCCACACCTCCCCACAGGCAGCAAAAAAGGCATTACCATGGTCCGGCAAGCCCTTTCTTCTTTGCAATAAATATTAACTGTTCTTTTGTTAATGTTTGATTTTGAGATTTTGGTTTCCGTTTTTTAAGCAAGGTCTGAAGCTTTGGCAGCCTCTTGGATCTTGCGAAAGCCTCCACATGCCATGCAAGATAGAGAATGTCATTAGTCTTCCGCTCCTCCCTTGCAAGGAAACCTTCAATCATAAGGTTAAACTCATAGGGGGTCAGCTTCCAGAATTCATCCGGTGAAAGCCCCATAATGCCGACAGCGGTTTTTAAGAGCCGGTCCCAGTCCCAGTCTTCTCCTTTCCCGCTGTCAGCTTTTTCCCGTTTTTTCTTCCGAATGCCTCCGTCATTGCCTCGCTCAGCTTTTCAGCAACCGTGTTTATGTCGCTGAAATCATCAATCAGCTCACCCACCTTTTCAGGGGTCAGGTTCTTGTCATCATAAAAAAGTCCAGCATAAATGATGGTTCTCATATCCTTTACACTGATGTTGTCAAGGTCAAGCCTGCTGATAGGCTTTCCTATCATTTCCTCTATACGGACCAGGGCATTAAGCCCGAAGCGAAGGCTTCTCGGTCTGTCCAGCTCCAATATTACGCTTTGTTTTGCCATTTAGTTCAACCCTCCCTATAATACAACGGTCCAACTCCCTGTATCTCTATTGAATCATTCACCACATCATCGGCTGCCGTTTCAATTCCATCCGAGCTAATAATCCCATAGCCCTCATACCGGGTCTTTGAGGCTGTGGTATCAATATATAGTGCAATGATTACCTCCTGACCCAGCCTTGAAAAGAATTCTTCATCGCCCCAGTAGCTCTCCGCTGATGCTGAGTATTCTTTGACAGATGAGATATATTCCTTCCAGCCGTTTGACATAAAGGTTGTGGTCTCAGGTGTCTCCATACCCAGTTCGGCAGACCAATTAAAGAACCCGCCGTGCTGCTCTACGACCAGAGCGCTTCCACTGATTAAAACCACATCATCTCCGTCCTTTGCCTCGTCAAACACAACCACTCCGCCGCAATGCTCCAGCTGATAGCCGGAAAACTGCACCTCCCCGTTTACCTTTACGGTAACAGGTAAGTTTTTATCCCAATAGCGCTTTGCACTATCACTGATTGTGTACCTTGTAAGGCTAAGGTCGGGTGCAGCAGCTTCATCAGTAAATACTTCCGGTGCATCCTCTGTCTGTACAAATACACCGCCAACCCTTCCCGCAACACTCCCCATCACCCATCACCTCCCAAAAGCTCCTTCAGTTTTAACTTGTATTCATCCCGCACATCCTTTGCAATGCGTTCATCCTCAAAAAGCCTTTTTAAAAGCTCTGCAATGTCATGAAACAAATCTGTATCCTTCAGCGAGACGCTTAGTTTAACTCCGTTCTGCATTCAACAGGCCTCCTTATGTGTATGCCAGAGCGCCATTCCCTTGAAACTCAATGGATATGGTTACAATGTCATCCACCGGGTCTTCAATAGACAGCCCTGAGATTAGTGCCTGGCCGCTGTAATAGTTGGTGTTGTTTACATATAGCTTCAAATCCACATCGGTGCCGTTCAGGAACGCATTCTGCAGCGCCGCCTGGCCGTTTGCATCGGTATGAACGTTATATGCGCCTTCTGCGCTTGCCGACCATTCCTTTAAGCCGGATATAAAGTTCTTCCAATCATCCCCGAACGCCGTGGTGTCCAGAGTGTCAATCCCAAGCTCCAGCGACCAGCTGTTCAATGCTGTCACTGAATTGGCTCCGATCATTACCTTTCCTTTCTTTCCTGCTGTCCCAGCCATCCGTGTCACATCCTTTCCTCATAATGAAATTTAAAATCCATATGGTTATACCAGCTGTTTGTATCCGGCTCGTAGCCTTCAACCTCTCCCATTAATAAAACAGCACCGATATCCACTCCATCGGTGCCGCCCATTATTCCTGTAAAATTCTGAAGGCTCAAGCGGATTTTATCTGCAAGCGCCTTGCACTGTGCATAGGTATCAGCCCTTGATGTAACCTGAAAAACAGGAGTTGTGTACCCTGTGTCCCCCTGCAGCGAATGCAGCCGGTCTCCTGAAATCTTTTGATAGGTCACTGCAGGAAGAGTACAGTTTTGGGGCAGCATAAGCGGGTAAACCCTGTCACCAGCCAGTTCATGAATACCCGCATTGTTTATTAAATAGCCGCACAGCACTTCTTCAAACATGGCTGTCACCTTGCCTTTCCCACTGCCTTGCTGATTTCCTCTGTTACAGTATCTGAAATTTTTTTAAGGTTTTCATCCACCGCAGGCCTTAGGTACGGAGTCGCAGGCCGTTCCTTGGTTCCAAGCTCGACAGGTGCAAAATGCCTCGCCTTTCCGCTTTCCCTCGTAACATAGTAAGCTCCCTTGATTTTACGGTTTATGTTCTCAATATCCCCGCCCTGCTTTTTTATACCGCTTTTGAGTATAAGGCTGTTCCGAAGCTCACCTGTGTCTACAGGCGCTTTTCTCTTTGCTGCCGCCAATACAATCTCCGCACCCTTCCTGGCAGCCTGGTCAAGCACATTTACAGCGGCATCCCCCATATCCTGAAGCAAATCCATAATTTCTTCCGCTCCTTCAATGTCAATGCCGCCCTTCATTTTTTTTGCCCTTGCCGAATATGACCTTGCCATCAGACCACCTCCCCGTTCTCTTTGCAGAGCAGATATATGGCAATATTCCTTTCCTCCTTGTTTGAAACATGAAGGATGTCATAGATTTTATTGTTAAACAGAACCCTCATGCTGGTGTTTAACCCACCAAGGTACCGGAGGATAATCTGCGTTGTGGTTTCTGCATGAAGCTGCTGCGCCGTAAAAAGCTCCTTGCCCGACATCGGTTCAACACTTGCAGAAACAACAGCGTAGTCAGTCCATACCTTTACCTCTTCACCAAAGCTGTTTTTTATCGTTGAGTATGACTGGATAGTTATGCGATGTCTGAGCTTGCCGATAGAAAGCAGGGGCTTTACCATGTTTCCCTGTCCTGCATACTGCCTTCTTTGGTTGTTGTTCCTCCATGCCATTCATCACCACTCCTTCCTTCGATAAGATGTTAGGAGCAGGGATGCCGTTTCCGTCAGCTTTCTTATGTCCACATTTTCTCTGAATTCATAAAACTGTGAGACCACATACCACACCGTTGTTTTCACAAGCTCGGGAAGTGTACCGCCGTCAAGAAGAAAATCTGACAAGGGATAGCGGAGGACGCTCTCCACAATATCCTCCGCAGAAGTAATAAAGCTTGTGATAAGAGCATCCTCATGGCTTGAATCAATCCTTAGAAATGCTTTTGTTTCATTAAGTGAAACCAAATCCACCGCCTCCCCTTGTCTTGCGTCCTTTATTCATCGTCCAGCATCAAGCCTGCCGCCTTTAGTTTTGAAAGTAAAGCGTTAAAGTCGGTTTTCAAGTCAGCGATTGTGCTTGCTGTGCTATTGGTCTGGTTTGCCGCAGGCTTTAGTTCTATTCCGTCAAAGGTCACTTTCCCATCGTCAACAACCCTGATTTCGCCACCGACTACAAAAACATCGCCGCCATCCTTATGATAATTTTTAGTTATATTCATCAGGCTTCACCTACGCTTTCATCTGCAGTACCTTGACCGCTTCAGCAAGTGTCAGCTTTCCGTCAACCCTCTGTGTCGCCCTGAAGCCCACCTGACCGTTTACAGCATAAAGCTCATTGAGTCTTTGAAAGCTCCTGCCCTGCCTGTCGGCAATCCAGTAATATTTAAAATCACCAAAGGCAATCGTCTTGGCTGCTGCCTGAATTGTAGGAACAGAAGACGATGTTTTTACAGGCCTGTTTAAAATGGTATCGGGCTGACCTGCCTGTAATGCAGGCTGCCATAGGTACTGCCCGTTTCCATCCTTCAGCTTTCTTATAGCCTTTATGGTAGCATCGTTCATAAGCCATGCCGCATTATTCCTGTAAGGCTCACGCAGTGAGTAATAAAGGTCGATAACTTCATCTAAGGTAAGGACGGTGGAGGATGCGGCTGTTACTCCCACTTCTCCGCTTCCTATAACTCCAGTGGGTTTTGCTGTCCCGTTGCCGTTTATAAAAGCGGCTTCCTCTGCAGCTCCGATCCTTCTGGCAAACTCCTTGGAAATATAGCCCTCAAGGTTGAATACATTGTCATTCAAAAGCTCCTCCGACACCTTGATCATGGTAGCCAGCTTGTGCGCACCAAGGGTGATAAGCCCGAAGCTGTCATCACTTTCAGGGATTGCCCCTTCTTCAGCCACCCAGCTTGCGGTACCTCTGGATGCTACAACAGGAATCTGCTTGTCACCTGATGAGGTGTTAATGATGGTAGCAAGACCTCTCATTATGTTTACATCCTCAAGTGCTGAAACAAGGGTTTTCTCATACTCATCAGGCACGAGATAGCCGCCCTCCGAGTCGGTCCCAATATGCAATGCATTTAAAACATCATAGCTGTTTTTGCTTCTCATGTTCTTCCAGAAGGCGTCATTGTAACCTTTGGAAGCTCTGCCTGTTTTCTCCGACTCCTGCTGAACAATTTCCGGCTTTACGGCGCTCCTTACAGGCTTTGTAAGCTCCATCTCCATTTTCTGCTGGCGCTCCAGGGCTTCAATCTCCCTGCCCATCAGTACGATATCCTCCTCCATTTTCTCGTACTGGCTCAAATTTTCAGCGGTCATATTGCCTTCATGCTCATTTAAAAAAGCCTTGGCATCCTCCCAAAGCTTGCTTCGTTTTTCCCTCAGCTCTAAAATTTTCGACATTATTTTTACCTCCATATTTTTGTAGTTTTGTTTAACAGGTCAAGTCTTTTGCGCAGGCTTTCCACATCGACCTTCCCTTTGAGCTCCTCTGCGACTATCTCCCTCACTGCATTCAAAAGCCCTGCAACATCAAGCTGTTTTTCCGCTTGTATTGCAGGGCTTTTCTTTTCAGGCTTTACCTTTTCCAATTTGCTTGCAAGATTTAATGCCACCGTCCTTTTGTCAAACATATAGCTGTCCATAAGAATCGGCGGTTCCCCACCTCCCTGGTTTTCCACCTTTTCCTTCTGATACAGAATCTTGTCTGCAAAGCCGAGCTCAACAGCCTTTTTAGCATTGAACCAGGTTTCATCGTCCATCATGCGTGATATTTTCACCCTGGACAGTCCTGACTTAAGCTCATAGGCGTTGATAATGCTTTCCTTCACCTGGTTTAACATTTCAATGGCGCCTTCAAAGTCGCTTGCTTCACCGAACGCAATGGTCATGGGGTTATGGATCATCATGAGCGACGGGGGAGACATTTCTATTGTGTCTCCAGCCATGGCAATAACTGATGCAGCGCTTGCAGCAATACCGTCAATCCTTACTGTTACACTGCCGTTGTACTCCTTTAGCATGGTGTAAATTTGGGACGCTGCAAAAACATCCCCTCCAGGACTGTTAATCCAGAGGGTTATATCTCCCTTGCGGCTTACAAGCTCATCCTTGAACAGCTTTGGTGTCACCTCGTCACCAAACCAGCTCTCCTGTGCAATGTATCCGTCAAGGTACAGAGTGTTTTCATCCTCCATCCAGTTCCAGAACTTCCTTTTCATCGGTTTTCTCATCTCCTTCCTGCGTTAACATTTCATATATGTCTTTAAAATGCCTATAAGTGAATCACCACCCTTCATTTCTGTTATACCGTTTTCTATTGCTTCTTTTGAGTGCTGTATTTATCAGCCCATTTACCCACATCCTTCAAGTCAATCATGCTGCCGTTTATCATGTGCCGGTTGCCTCCAAGCTCGTCTGGAATAAGGTTCAAGTCCTCAAGCTCACGCACATCGTTGGGGCTTAAAAAGCCGTTCTGGATTCCAATGCTGTAGCCCTCCTGCCTTGTTTTGAAATCACCCCGGAGGAGTCCGTCAACATTGAAGCGGATAAAGTATTCCTTCTTCTCATCCGGCAGCAGCAATTGATTCTTCATGGCCTGCTCCCACCTCACCAACCACGGTCTTATGGTATGCACAACGAATTCTATGGACTGGTACTCAATATTGCTGAAGGTGGCCCTTTCCAAATCACCGACCATGTGTGGCGGCACCCTGAATATCCTGCAGATTTCATTGGTCTGGAACTTGCGGGTCTCTAAGAACTGCGCCTGCTCTGGAGGTATTGCAATGGGGCTGAATTTCATCCCCTCCTCAAGGACAGCTATCTTATGGGCATTGCTGCTTCCGCGGTAAACCGACTCCCAGCTTTCCCTGAGCCGCTTCGGGTCTTTTACAACACCGGGATGCTCAAGCACTCCGCCGGGATTTGCACCGTTGGCAAAGAAAGTGCTTCCATATTCCTCAGCCGCCAGCGACATCCCTATGGCATTTTTGGCATAGGATATGGGTGACTGGCCTGTAACCCCGTCAAAGGCAAGGCCCGGAACATGAAGCACTTCATCTCGTCTGAAGCTCTGTGTACCATCCTTCGTATCATAGCTGTAAAACAAATCCCCGCCTTCAAGCCTGCCCACCTGCATCTTTTCAGGTCTTAACGGCCAGAGCTCAAGCACCTTCCCATTAGCGTCACGGACAACAAAGGCATAAGCGTTACCCCATATAAGGATTTGTGCCATCATAGCTTCAAAAAATGTGAAGGCTGATATCTCAGAATTGGGTTGGCTGTGAAGGAGCTCGTAAAGATAATGGTCATATGCTTTTTCCTTGCCCCCGGCGGTCCTTCTGTAGGTGTGCAGCGGAAGGCTTGCTATGGTTTCAGCCAGGATTTTAACGCAGGCATATACCGTAGCTGCCTGCATGGCTGTCTGTTCATTCACCTGCTTTCCGCTGGATGAACGTCCGAACAAAGCTCCCATTCCACTCTGGCTTCCGGTTTCCTGCGCAATTTTCCGTGGTATTTTATTGAATATTATCTGAAAAAGGTTCATATCCCGTTCACCGCCAATCGTACTGTTAATTTGATGATTATATCTTTTGGAGAATCCCTGCTCATTCTTTGCCTCCTTTCCATACTCCCATCTTTAGTTAGAGGATTAATAATCCTCTTTCGTTATACACACTCTCACCGCCGCCATCGCTCTTATGTCTGAGTGCCCTGTCAAGCGCCATGATGGCGGCAACCGCTCCGTCAATTCGTTCTGTGGACTTTTCCTTATCGGGCTTGATGTTCCCGGCAGGATCGGTTTTCACAGTTACATTGTCCATCATCCATGCAAGGGCGGGATGGCCGCCATGCGCAATTTTCTTTTCAAGCACCAGCTTCATAAGCTCCTTGGTAGGCGGTGACATTGACGCAAACCCCTGCCCGAATGGTACTACTGTGAATCCCAGCCCCTCAAGGTTCTGCGACATCTGTACCGCTCCCCAGCGGTCGAACGCAATCTCTTTGATGTTATACCGCGTCCCCAGTTCTTCAATAAAGGCTTCTATAAAGCCATAGTGGACTACGTTTCCTTCTGTGGTTTTCAAAAACCCCTTCTTTTCCCACACATCATACGGAACGTGGTCACACCGTACCCTTAGCTCCAGGTTGTCTTCGGGAATCCAGAAGAAGGGAAGCACAATATACTTATCTTCATCATCTAAAGGAGGAAATACCAGCACAAAGGCAGTAATATCAGTAGTGCTTGAAAGGTCAAGCCCGCCATAGCACTCCCTTCCCACAAGCGAGTCTGCATCCACATAAAAGGCACAGGCGTTCCATGCCTCCATTGGCATCCAGCGGACGGTCTGCTTCACCCACTGGTTGAGTCTCAGCTGACGGAATATGTTCTCCTCTGCCGGGTTTTCTCTTGCAGATAAAAAAGCATCCCTTATCCTGTCCAGCTCTATGGTGTATCCAAGGGATGGGTTTGCTTTTTTCCATACCGCTTCATCCGTCCAGTCATCATCATCTGCTGCACCATAAATAACCGGGTAGAAGGTGGGGTCAATCTTTTTGCCCGCAATAATATCAACGGCTTTCTGATGCACCTCCCAGCAGATGCTGTTCCTGTCGGTACCGGCAGTGGTGATTACAAAGTTTAAAGGCTGCTTTCTCGCATCCCCGGAGCCCTTGGTCATTACATCATAGAGCTTTCTATTTGGCTGGGCGTGGAGCTCGTCAAAGATACAACCATGCACGTTATATCCATGCTTTGATGCAACCTCGGAGGAAAGCACCTGATAGAAGCTGCTTAAGGGCTGGTACACCAGCCTTTTTGTTGCAATCAAAGGTTTTATCCTTTTCTTAAGCGGAGGGCACTGCTCAACCATGTCCACGGCGACATCAAAAACGATGGAGGCCTGCTGCCTGTCACAGGCACAGCCGTAAACCTCCGCACCCCATTCGTTGTCTCCGCAGGTGAGAAGCAGGGCAACCGCCGCTGCAATTTCACTTTTACCGGATTTCTTCGGAATTTCAATGTATGCCGTATTATACTGCCTGTAGCCGTTTGTCTTCATTGTTCCGAATACGTCCCTGATGATTTTGTCCTGCCAGGGAAGGAGGTCGAAGTCAACACCGTGCCAGGTACCTTTTGTATGCTTTAAAGAATTAATGAACCGAACCGCATGCTCAGCTTCCTTTTTATCAAAATATGGACCCTGTCTGCCTCCAATTGCCATCCCCTCCCTTCAGAAAAGCATAAAAAAAGAACCCCGTTTCCGAAGCTCTCAATATGTGAACTGTGAATTTTATATTTATTTTTTTGTCAGTGGATTTTGACTTTGTTATTTACCATCCCTATATTGGCCTGCACTTATCTTCTCCATATGCAATCCCAAGGCTTGAACCGCAATCCCAGCTCACATGAATGGTTCCAATATCATCGACCGACAATACCGTTCCCGTTGCACCCTTTGGCAGCTGCGTGTATGGGTCGTTCATGCTAACCAGCTCCACCCGTGTTCCTGAAGGATATTTTTTACGGAGTAAATCCAGTAGTTCCTTTGAAATCATTCTCATTGAAAACACCTCCTGTTTTTCGGGTTTGTTCCCGTAGTACATTAATCACTCTGAACGCACAGGAAAGCAAGTCAATTCTACACTTTAAAGGCACTTTTTCAAAAGCATCCCAGCCTCAAAACCCTTATAAACACAGAGTTTGAAGTCAGTCATCAACACACTTGGCTTTGTGTCCGCGTGTATGGCCCCACGTTCCGACAAAAGCTTTATTGCCTATAAATATGCGTTGAAATTTATATATGGGGCATTTAAGCCCCATATATAAAACATTTATTTCATCTAAAGTCTGTTCATGCGCCAACAGCCTCTTTTTCACCCTTTCCGTTACGGAACGCCGCATTTCCTTCAAGGGACTTCAACAGGGTCTTTCGCGCCTCCTTATATTCATAACCCACAAAACCAAGCCGTATCAGCCAAACCCTCATGGTAAACTTCATATTGTCATCGGCGGAAGGCTTAAAGGAAGCATGCTTTTGTTCCTTTGCGCTTTTATTCAAAAGCGCCACCAGCTTTGTGGCTGCATCCACCTTATCAGATTCTTCAGATCGTATTCCAAACTTGAAAGCTATTGTGTTTTCATCAAAATCAAAGCTTATGCCATGGCATTTGCCTGTGCCTATCCTTCCAGCAAGTTCCTTGAACTGCTCCAGGGTTTTAACGCCCTCAGCATTTAGTACTTCTACAAATTCCGTGCTTACAATATCCGTTTCAATTCCAAAAGCCTTTTTAAGATGCTCCTGCTTGCTGTATACCATGTTCACGATATTGCGGAGTGTTTGTCCTGTGTGGCCCTCCATGGGCACCGATATTTCAAGCAAAACATCCTCTTGGGTTTCTTCTGCGGTAAAGTTATCCTCCGGTATTCCCTCAACAGTCAGCTGGAGTACCGCTTCAAAATCAACCTCGTTTCCAACTCCGTCTTTCATTACACCGTTTTTTGCTATCCTGTAGGTTTCGCCTCTGATTTCAATCTGGTAGTCGAAGCTTGGCGCTCCCATATATTTAGCTTTTGTTCCGCTGTGAGCCTCAAGCAGCCTTATCATTTCTTTACGGTCCATATTGAATCCCTCCTGTACTTATTTGGGTTTCCCCTTAGTACATTAATCACTCTGAATGCACAGAAAAGCAAGTGAATTCTGATTCTTTTTTATACTCAAGACCCTTTATATCAAAGCATTTCAGCACATAATCAAAGGAGTCCTTTAGACCCCTTAATTATCCCAACTATTAATTATTCTGTTTTCAGAAATGCCGTTGGTCAGCTGTTTGAGATTGAAGGCTTCTTGCAGTTCATCAGCGCCCATTCAAACCAGAATTCGTACCATATAAGCCTTGCGTAGAACCAATCATATTGATTGCCTTCCCGTTCATCATTACGATTCAAAGTCGGCTCCTTATCTTTTGTCGGCAGTAATTCCTTGCAGTTCGGATGCCCTTCTTCCCATTTCTCCTTGGCTTTTCTGATGGACTCAAGGTGTTCCTGCCCAATAGGACAGCAACCGGGATGAGTACGCAGCAATCCAGTGTTTTTATCAAAGAATAGTTCATATAACCCTGTTGCTTTACAAAACTCGGTCATCTGAGAATACCCAGGATGCCTGCTGTTACCCCTGCCGCTGATATCTCCAAATCCAAATTCAGGAGCAGCAGCTTGTATAGCTCTTTTAATCCGTATTTCCCCATTTATTGTTTCCGCTTCGCCAATATAAATGTCATAGCCCACTTTCAAAACCCTCCTTTATTTCAACACTCCCGGTCCGTCAACATTCACTTTGCATGCACCGCATAAATAACCTCAGTGCCTGCGCTGTATTCCATATCCGTGAGCTTTATAAATTCCTGTTCATCATCAATGGGGGTAAGCCCGAAGTTAAAGTATTGGCCTTCATGCCTTCTTATGCCGTACACCACATGCTTGTGTCCTTCCTTGAGAAGCTTTTCAGCCTCTAACCTGAATTGCTCCTTTATCATGTTTACTTCCGTCATGGAAAGCCTTTCTGTATATAGCCGTCCCGGAAGCCCAACATCCACAATTTTAATATCAGCCGCTCCGCTCATAAGGCACCTCCAAAAGTTTATTTTGTAGTTACATTAATCACTCTAAAAGCACACAAAGTCAAGCGGTTCCTGCTGTTTATAAAGATGAAGGGAAGACCTTTTTCAGTCTCCCCTCCATCCAAGCCTTTTTTTATTTTTTTATTTCCTCAACGCTTTCTATGTAGCTGGTGTACCTCGGGTAGGAATATCCCTCTGCCTCAACCAATATTCCGTCTGCTCCGTCTTCGGCTTTTATAAGGATACAGTGCCATACTCTATATTCATCCACATACATTAGCGCTTTGTTTTCCTCTATAAAATCGAAGTCCCTGAGAAGGTTGTTTATAAAAAATTCGTATTGGTCTTTTGGCAGCTCCACAACCTTTTCAACCGTAAAGTCTACCTTGTCTCGTTCCAGCCCCGTCCTGTTCTTAAGCTCCTCGATGTTTACCGCTTTCCTTGTAATCAGAACCTTTTTTAACATTGAAACCCGCTCCTTTCATTTTCAGGTGATTCCCTGGTAGTACATTAATCACTCTGAACGCACAGAAAAGCAAGCTAATTATCGATGGAAATGTCTTTTTAAATTACCCATGCAATTCCTGCCAGAACAAAGCAAACACAAGGAAGCGCGACACCGTTGCCCCACATTTTATATTCAGCAGCATCCGAGTAAGGATTCCTAAGCCATTTAATGATCTGGCTTCTGCTTTTGGGCTTTGTACTTGTTCCCATAATTATACGGTGTTCTTCAAAGACCTTGCTCCACCAGTTTATTTCATCTTCTGTTGGATTTTTAGTTTCCAATCTTGAACACCAATCGGCAGGAAAGCCTTGGAGCAATGCACACTCAGTGGGTGTTAATCTTCTTACTGTATATTCAGTTCCTACAACTCCGTTATGGCAGCCGGGATTTGTGCCGTTAACAAGGGTGTTAGCTTTTCCGTCCTGACGAAAGCACTGGCTTTCCGCTTTCATTTGAGGATAAAAGCTGGCCGGCTCGGTTACAATCTGTGCATCCTTGTAATCCCTTGCCATCAGCGGTGCAACAACTTCCTCATTGACTTCTGCATAACAGCCAGTAGTCATGGCAAATGCCACGGCATGCCGGTCTATTGTATTTAAGGTGAAGCTTATATCCTCATTGATTCCATCACCCCGCGGGCCATTTTTATCTTCTCTGCCGATCATGTTCCCCTGCAGTGCAACCACTGCTATCCCTCCCTGGTTGCATGCCGGATTTCCACCCGTACCGTCAAGTGTCCTGCTGGTGTCCGCTTCATAGATACCGCTGTTCGGATTATCAGAAAGCATCGAATTGCTCTTGTCGGAGCAGATGCCGTAAGCTTTGACAATAAGTTCATTCGCCCTTTGCTCCCCTACATCAAAGGTATTTATTGTGTTTGCCTTTTTAGCATGATCCCATTTTTGTGCTTCTTCCTTATTATGAGGTCTTGTTCCTTTGCAGAATGGAATATTAACACACTGCTCATTGTGAATGGGAGGAGCAATTTTATCATTTTCCTTGCATTCATTCATGACAAGGGGAACATTCCCGCCTCCAGTTCCCATCCGTCCGGTCAGGGTTTGGATGGTTCCGCTGTCATCAATGCCTACTCTGCTATCAGAAGGATGATTTTCAATTGCAACAGCAAGCTGATTGTCACCCATTTGCGCCCGAAGGCTGCAGGTGGAATTATCCCAATAGTGTCCTCCTAATCTTGAGGCGGCTCCAGGTTCAAAGCTGACTGGCATTCCAATGCAATCCTCAGCATTTCGGGAAGCTGTTTCCCACGGGCAGACGCCCTTCGGAGAATACCCTGACAGGCCTTCGAACTCAAATAATATTTTTCCGGCACATCCTTCTGCAAAATCTGCGACAAGGTAGATTCTACGGCGTCTCTGGGCGACTCCCCAAAATTGGGCGTCAACAGTTCGCCATGCAATGGAAAAATCATCTCCCAAGACCTCTCCTGCGCACAGCCATTTATTTTTGTCAGGCAAAGGAACATGAGCGGCTTCATCCTTGATTTTTGCGATTTCGTCAAGGACTGCCCTAAAATCCTCTCCCTTTCCGCTTGAGAACGCGCCCGGCACGTTTTCCCACACGATGAATCTTGGATACATTCCATTGGTTTTACACCTCATTTCCTTGATGATTCTGATGGCTTCATGGAAAAGCACCGACTGCTTTCCGTCAAGCCCGGCTCTTTTCCCAGCTACCGACATATCGGTACAGGGTGAGCCGAAGGTTATAATGTCCACTGGCTCTATCTCCGCACCGTTTATTTTTCGTATATCACCATAGTGTTTGACAAACGGAAGTCTCTTTGTTGTCACCCTTATAGGAAATGGCTCAATTTCACTTGCCCATATGGGGACGATACCGTTTAGCAGTGCCCCTAGAGGAAAGCCTCCGCTTCCATCAAACAAACTACCCAGTGTCAGCTTATCACTCATATCCTCACCACCCACTTACTGTTTAATTGTCTGTTTTTCTTTTTCAACTTCATCCCATGAAAGCTTACTTCCATTCCTTAGTAGGAAAACATCATCGGTTCTCTCAGCTTGGTTGATAAATCTTTTTACAATTACATCGCAGTATTTCTCATCAAGCTCCATGGTGTTGCAGATACGCCCCAACTGCTCACTGGCAATCAGAGTTGAACCGCTACCTCCAAAGGGGTCCAGCACGATACAGTTTGAAAGGCTGCTGTTTTTTATAGGGTAAGCTACCAAGTTAACAGGCTTCATTGTCGGATGCTCCACATTCTTTGACGGTCTGTCAAAGTTCCAGATAGTGGTCTGCTTCCTGTCTGAATACCACTTATGGCTACCTGTCGGCTTCCAACCATACAACACAGGCTCATGCTGCCACTGGTAGTCGCTCCTACCGAGTACCATGGACTGCTTAACCCATATACATACATTGGCAAGGTGGAATCCAGCATCCTTGAAAGCCTTCCTGAAGTTCAAACCTTCGGTGTCCGCATGGAACACATAAATGCCTCCGCCGTTATCCAATACTTCAAATACATTTTTAAAAGCCGAAAGCAGAAATTCATAGAATTTTCCGTCCTCCAGCCTGTCGTTCTTTATTTTCAGAGCATCCTTGGTAGCCCCGGTGTAGTCTACATTGTACGGAGGATCGGTAACACAGGTATTAGCCTTTTTACCGTCCATCAGTGTAAGCACATCCTGTAAAATGGTGCTGTCTCCGCACATCAGCCTGTGCTTCCCGAGAAGCCAAATGTCTCCATTTCTTGTAACAGGGTTTGATATTTCCTCCGCAGCCTTATCCGCGTCAAAATCGTCCTCCTTGACTTCTTTGTCACCGCCTTTTCCGAACAGCTCGTCAATATCGGCGGCATCAAAGCCGGTAAGTGAAACATCAAACATTTCTTTGTCCAGAGAATCAATCAATTCTTTCAAAAGGGGTATGTCCCATTCGCCGGAAATCTTGTTGAGGGCAATGTTTAGCGCCTTCTCCTTTGTCTTGTCAAGCTCCACCACCACACAGTCAATTTCCTTGTATCCCAAGTCCTTGAGAACCTTCCAGCGCTGGTGGCCCCCTACAATTGTAAGGTCGCTGTTGACGATCACAGGGTCCAAATATCCGAACTCCTTTATACTGCGCTTTATCTGTTCATACTCCCTGTCTCCCGGTTTAAGGTCTTTTCTCGGATTGTATTCTGCAGGCTTTATTTTCAATGTTTCAATTTTCCGTATTTCCATATCACAAGTCACTTCCTTCGAATTTAAATATATAGCTCTATCAAATCTCTGTAGGCTTTTTCATTTTCTGGCCGTTTCAAAAAATCCTCAAAGCTGATTGCCTGAAACCAGCTGTGGTTATTCGCCCATCTTGCGATGGGAATATACACCCTTTCCCGTTTGTACCGCATGACATAGGCATTTTGCTTAAGCTCCCTCAATACCCTGAGCCGGTGCAAATCCTCTTGTATGGTTGTGTTATAGCCTACAAGGACATAAAAGGTGCTTCTTTTGATACCGTTTCCTATAAGAGTGGCTGTCTTTTCTCTGATTACCGGCTCAAGTCCTGGATAATCAAATGCAAAATGATACTCTTCATGTTTGATTGAGGCAAGCTCTCTCGTCATTTCCTTTGTTATGAGCCGAATATCCAGACCCTGGTTGTAGTCAACCTTGAGATTTTCCTTGCGTATCTGCCCGCATATTTTGTAAAACTGCTCGGGCAGTGCGGTGAGGTTGTTGTCTAAAATAATGATTTTCTTTGACACACCGTCCCAAAAATCGTAGATATCTCCCACCGCCCGAATTGCACCTTCCTTTTTCGGCACCACACAAAAACCACAATTCCGTATACAGCCCCGTGTGGTAAAACCAATATTCAGCTTTGGTTTCATCTCCTCAACCTCAGGAGGCAGCCTGCTTGTAATATCAAATCCCGTGCCGCCGCATACGGCATCCGTGGGAACTTGGGTTTTGTCGGTAAAGCTGAAAATGCTGCTGCAGTAAATTTTGTCATAACAGTCCCTGCTTTCCGGCATATAGTCCTCCACGCTGTCTCCGCTGCATTGATGGAACAGCCTCAGCTTTTCTATTGCAATATTGATGTACTGCGGCTCCATATTAATCAAGCCCACCCTCAAAGCATCCACCTCCCCCGGCGCAAAATAAAAAGAACCCACCAAATAAAAGTGAGTCCCCTTCATATGTCCGCAGGTCTTTTTGAGGACACAGTGGGAAAAGGAGTAAACCAGCACCCGCCCGGAGCGGTTGGCGGTGTGTTTGCACTGTGTCCCCAAAGAGACCTGCGGCGGTCTCCTATTTTAATTCTGAATACGGAATTTTATCATTGCCTCGAAGCAGAAATACTTCATCCTCCCCGCCGGTAAACTGTACCCAGCGCTTAACCGCAAGGTCGACATATAACGATTCCTTCTCCATGGCATGGCAGACCCTGTCGGTCTGCTCACAGGCAATAATTACCGTACCGTTACCTGAGAACGGCTCAAGCACTATTCCGCCCCTGTCACTGTGAAGCTTGATGCACCGCCATGGCAGCTCCACCGGAAATGTTGCAGGCTGACCCTCCCTCTTTTGCACAACAGCAATCTGCCATATCTTCTTAAAGCCCCAGGCTTTACGCTCATCCTTGGTCAGCCTTTTAACAAACCTGTATGCATGCCCGGCAAAGCCATAAACCCCGGCATACTCATCAACCGCACACTCCACTGTTTCGCCGTTCATGGTAAAGGCAATGATATCCTCGCTCTGCGGCTGCGGCTTATTGCTCACAGTATGGTAGGAAGGCATGCCTGACGATATACCCTGCTTCTGCCAGATACGCTTCCATATGGGACGAAACCCGTTTTCCCTAAACAGCTGTATGCTGTAGTCACTGGTCGGCTCTATGAACTGGCTTCCCGTCACCATTAAATCGTCAATGCTTATAACTGCGATATCCGAATGCCTACATATGTTGCCTATGGCTGGCCGCATTGCTTCAAACCAAGCATCAATACCTTTTTCCTCATAATCCTTTATACATCCCACTGGTGGAGAAGCCACACAAAGCTGTGCATGCTTTCCATCCATCAGCCTTATAACATCCTCCTGGCTGCCGCTGTATCCACACATCAATCTGTGCCTTCCAAGCATCCAAATATCACCCGGCTTTGTTTTAGCACCCTTTGCCTCTATTTCCGATTTGGCTTTCCCAGTGTCAAAGTCATCCTCCACTGCATGATCTGCAGAAGCACCGTTCAGCAAATCAAATATTTCCTCCTCCGAGAAGCCTGTCAGGGACACATCAAATCCCGTTTCTTCAAAGCCTGTAAACAGTTCAGCCAACAGCCCTTCATCCCAAAAGGTCTCATCCTGCAGGCGGTTGTCTGCAATCAGATATGCTGTAGCCCGTTCACCCTCCAGGTCTAAAAACAGCGCAGGAACCTCGGTGATTCCCATCCGCTGTGCAGCCTTTACCCTGGCATGACCTGCAAGAATGTATCCGTCCTTACTGACAAGGACGGGATTTGTCCAGCCGAACTGTGCAATTGACACCTCAAGCTTTTTTAGTGCCGAGTCGGGATGCACCCTTGGATTTTTGGGATGCTCTTTCAGTTCGGATATTTTTATTGTTTTTAATTCCATATCTCCAGCTCCTTTACAGCATATAGTTTTCATAGGGTACTCCCATATAGTCAAGCACCTGTCGAAGTCCAAGACCGCCGTCCTCCCAGTCCCGCATACAATAGCGCCATAGCTTTGGATGAGTTTTCTGCAATTTTTGAAAGCGGTTGGGCTGTTCCTCAAGGTGGACACCGAACATGCAAAAAACACATCCAGTCCTTAAATAGCCTCCGAATTCGGGTTTATATATTTTGCAGTACGGCACATCAAATATATTGATGTATTTCCATATGTCATCTTCCATCCAGAATGAAAGCGGCTTTGATGAAATTTTATTTCCGTCAAACACATTACATCCGGTTTGAAGCCAGGAGGTCTGCCTGAGCATACTCTCACATGCCATGGTCCCAATATAGGGAAATGTACCGCTTTCCTTGTAGAAGCTGTCCATAGGCATTTTTTTAGTTATCTTGCAGCATTGGCAGCTTATCTTAAATGGTGCCGACAGCAGGTACTTCCACTGCTCGGATATCTTGTACTTTGTGGGACTCCCATCCTCATTAAGCCCTGTTAATGCCTGCCGTATCTTTTTGCCTGTTGCCCCATTCCGTACCCTTTCAATAAGGTCGGCCTGTTCCTTGCTCACAACAGGGTAGCCATATTTCTCTATTACCTGCCGAAAGCTCATGTCAGGACGAACCCATGTTACATTTTCAATTGTCTTTACAAATTCTTTTATTTCTATAAATTCAAGCCCGGTATCCGAGAACACTGCACCCACCTCTGGATATATACTCCGCACCAGATGGAGGAGCACGGTGCTGTCTTTCCCGCCGCTGAAGCTTACCGTAACCTTGCCGTTGAAGTGTTCATAAAACTCCCGGATGCGGAGCCTACTCTTTTCTATCTTCACTTCCAAAGGCAGGCTCTGCATCTGCCGAAGTTCCCACAGTTCATGCCTGTTACCCATTGCATCGGCCTGCCTTTCAATATTTTTTTGGTTATGCCTTTTTCCTTGAGAGCAGGGCTTCCATTACACTGTCATTCGGTGTATAGCCGTCATATTGCTTAAGCTTGCTTTCCCTTACAACCGCATAAATTTTTGTCCACACCTCGTTGGTAAGCTTAAGGTACTGATGCGCCATCTGTACATATGGAGAGGTTGTTGCCTGGCCCGTTACAGGGTTTTTCACAAGAAAGCCGTGCTTGGTGTTCATTTGCTCCAAAGCCATCCATCTTGCCTTGAGGAATGCGTACTCTTCAAGATTGTACGGCAGTATCCCCTTGGTGCAGCCTATCTGCTTAAGCCACTCCAGCACCTTTGAATAAATCGCCTTTGCATCATCCGGCAGATAATCAGGCGGTGTTTCCGGCAGTTCCGGCAGCTCCGCCCCCTGACCGAAATCAAGTATATGTATAGGACGCTTGCCGCGATTCCCCTCCAGTATTTTTTCCGTAGCTGCCTTTTTAGGTCTCCCGGCACCGGGTCTGCTTCCTCCGCTCCCCATTTCTCTTCATCCTCTCTATGAAATCAAAAATAAATCAAATATTTTTGATTGTTTTGATTTTATTTTCAAAACTCCAATGTGTTTATGTCCTGCCAAATTACTCAAAACCTCTGCTATGCATCGCCCCGAAGGTTTCATTTTGATTTTTCCTTTTTGATTTTTGATTTTGCGAATTTATTTGTTTGAGGGGCCGCCCGCCTTACAGGCTCAAAAGTTGTAGCTTTTTGACCCGGTGGGGGCTTATCAAAATATGCATAAATATTCCATTTATTAGCCAGCTTTTGGAATAGAATTCAATCCTCTTATATTCTTAAGACTCAAGCCTTTATCATAGCAATCCTTTACATACCGGCAGAGTTCCTTTATCTTTCTAATCCGTCTGCTTATATTCGCCTGGGACATTCCAAGCATTGTTTTCATTTGGGTTTGTGTTTTCTTTTGCAGATAAAGGTTGAATATTTTACGGTCTGACTCAGAAAGTATATTTTTTACATGCCTCAGTATTTCTTCAAGCTCCAACCAGTCCATAGCTTCTTCTTCAAGATTAAAATCATCGGCAGTGATATCCCCTCCGGTTAACGGAGTTCCGCTGTCATTGTCATATATAACTGCATCCAACGAATAGCCAGGCTCCATTGCATTTATCACCTTATTCAACTCCGCTGAATCCACCCCCAGCTCCCTGCATGCCTCAGCCTCAGCAACTCCTCTATTCCTTAACGCTTGGTACCTATAATATTTATCCTTGATATTCCTTGATGAATGGATGCCGCTTGCACAGTAGTCCCTTCTATACCGCATGATCTCACCCGCTATCAATGACACCGCATAGGTTGAAAAAGCCGTTCCGTATTCAGGCTTGAACCGTTTTGCCGCGTTGACAAGCCCGATGCATCCCGACTGGAAGTAATCCTCAT
Organism: Pseudobacteroides sp.; assembly: GCF_036567765.1. NCBI lineage: Bacteria > Bacillati > Bacillota > Clostridia > Eubacteriales > Oscillospiraceae > Pseudobacteroides > Pseudobacteroides sp. Next base: position 187,249 of record NZ_DATCTU010000007.1, on the reverse strand, counting down.
ATTCAGCTGTGTTGTATACATAGCTGAATTGCTTCCTGATAACCATACTAACCAGTCTCTGATTTTCCCTGATAAACTCCTCAAGAAGGCTTTCGTCCTTTTTCAAATCGTTAATTGTAATCATACTACAGCTCCCTTCTCCTCTTTCAAAGCATAAAAAAAAGCACTCGACCTTGTTTAAAGTCAAATGCTTATTTCCTGTTGAACCGCTCCATTGCACCTTTTCGTTCATGGCATGTCTTGCAAAGGCTCTGCATGTTCTCCAAATCCCAAACCTCTCCGCCGTCCTTGATGGGAATAATATGGTCAACAACGGTTGCTGCAGCCAGCCTTTCCTCTTTCATGCAAAGCTCACAAAGTGGGTTTATCATAAGCTTCCTTTCCCGCACCTTCCTCCATGCCCTGCTGCTATAAAACCTTTTACTGAACTCATCTCGATAAAACCTATTATATGTCTGCCATTCCTCCCGTTGATGCTCCTCGCAGAACCTCTCATGGGTAAGCCTTGGACATCCCTGCTTTGCACAGGGCTTCGGTGGTTTCTTAGGCATCCTTACCAACCCCATTAAAAAAGTCCCCTGAAATTTTCAGAAGACTCTTATCAAACAGCTTTTCATATGCTTTATCCAAATAATGTCCAACTTCCTTTTTTTCAGCCTCTTCAATCAAAGCACGGAACTGGTGTATGATTGCAATATACTGATCTCTCTTTTGAACTTCCTCATCGGCAAGCTTCTCCAATGCTTTGTTAAAATCCTCTAGCTCTCGCCGAATAAAGCTTTTCCTGGCAAATATGTAATGGCAGTCTCCTCCGCCTTTACTATAAGCAATATAGTCGGGGTCAACCCAGAAGGTAAAATTGTCAACAGATATTTTCACAGGACATTCCATGATTCTGTTCAGCCTGCGCCTTATCTTCGGTTCATTTATGTCTTTGCCCGCAAGCCCTTTTACAGCCTCACGCGTAATCAGCATCACATCATCATTTCCTATATGCCTCTTCATAAAATCCCCCCAAAAACAAAAACCCCTCGATTGTCAGTCGAAGGGCTGCTCTTTTTTGATTATAAAATTCGATACTAAAATCATATCACATTTAAAAGCTCATGAAAAGGCCGCAAAAAGACCGCAAAAAGTTCACAAAAAGACCACTTTTATTTTCCTCTTTATGTGGCATCGCCCCCGAATATAGCCACTTTCAAGGCATTTACCAGCCTGTTGCGATTCCTCTTGACAGTGCTTTCCCCACAGCCTAATTCCAATGCTATTTCCTCTACCGATAAAGGCTCAAATTCTGCCAGCCTTTGTGAAAGATTTTCTCCTTCCCAGTCAAAATTCTCGGGAGGTATGCCGTATTTTAGCTCTACAATCCGAAAGTACCTGTCGGAACGGAATCGATCAATGCCTCTTTCAATTTCCTTCACTCTTAGCTTTGTCCTTTCCATGCTGGCTCTGCGGCTTCTGTAATACTCCTCAGCCACCTGGTCTTCCGGCGGCTTTGCTCCTCCATTCCCGGAAAAACGAATAATGTCCTTTGATTTTTCCTTTAGACGGATTTCGCCCTCTTGTATATCCCTTTCATCTTCAATCACCTTCTGCTTTAAAACCGAGTATTTGTAAAGCAGGCTCTCGGTTTCCTTGTAGTAATCCCGACTTGCCTTGTTCACTGCAGAGGTCAGCTCAACAAGGACTCTTTTGAAGCTCCGGCTGCATCCTTTTTCTACGATTGTTTCCAGTGCTTTTTTGTCCACAGTGCTTCTCCTCCTTCCTGCTTTCAAATCCTGTAACTTCCCATTTCCTTTCATCCACCCGGTTCAGAAGTACAGTCCTTTTATAATCTAAGTTTAGTTTAAGACTATCGCCAAAAACTCTGCCTGCCTCTTCATGTTTTCGGATGAAATAGGTCAACTCGCACTCAATCTCCATTCTGGGAAGCCTGCCAAAAAGCTTCCTGCATTGCTTTACTGCCTCTTCGGATATTCTTATGCATACCGGGTATTCGCATCTTGGTATCATACAGCCACTCCTCCTTTCATCCTTGCCCTCACTGCATTTATCAAAGCCGTTTGCCCTGTCTCCTTTCGGTTTAAGGCCGCCATCACCTGTTCATCCATTGTTCCTGCCGTTATGATGTGGTTCACTATCACTGTCTCGGTCTGTCCCTGTCGGTGGATTCTCCCGTTGGCCTGCTGATATAATTCAAGACTCCATGTAAGCCCGAACCATATGATGGTGCTGCCGCCTGCCTGAAGGTTCAAACCGTGTCCGGCAGATGCCGGATGTGCAATTGCAATTCCGATCCTTCCATCATTCCAGTCGCTGATATCCTTTGGTGTATCTATATCCCTTGCCTTAAAAGCTTTTAGAATCCTTTCCCTGTCATGCTTATATGCATAATATACAAGCACGGGTTTTCCGTTTGCTGACTCTATCAAGTCCTCCAGCATTTCAAGCTTTCTTCTGTGAATGCTGCGTACCCCACCGTTTTCATCATATACCGCTCCATTTGACATCTGCAGAAGCTTTCCTGCCAGAACCGCCGCATTTACCGCATCAACATCACCGTCTACAAAAGGCAAGAGTGCTTCCCTTTCAAGCTTTCTATACAGTTCTTCCTCCTTCTCGGACATATGAACCGGTACAAAATTGTCTATCCGCTCCGGCATTTTCAAATGGTCACAGGCCTTCATGCTGATACAGATGTCGGATATCTTCCTGTAAATCTCCCTTTCTGCACCATCTTTGGGCTTGTAGCTGAATATTACGTTTTGACTCCGCTTGTCAGGAAGGAAGTACTTTTCACGGTAACCGCCCAGTGTTTTTTCAAGCCGCTCCCCTCTGTCAAGGAGATACACCTGTGACCACAGGTCGATTAATCCGTTGGGTGCCGGAGTTCCTGTAAGCCCCACAATCCTCTTGATATATGGCCGCACCTTCCGAAGCGCCCGGAATCTTTTTGCCGTTGCCGACTTGAAGCTTGAAAGCTCGTCTACCACAACCATATCATAAGGCCAGCTACCCTTGTACAAATCAACCAGCCATTCAACGTTTTCACGGTTGATAATATAGATGTCAGCTTTGGTGTTTACAGCCTTAATCCTCTTTTCTTCGTTTCCTAGAATTTTGGATATCCTAAGCTGCTTCAGATGGTCCCACTTTTGGCACTCCCTTCCCCATGTGTCCTGTGCCACCCGAAGGGGCGCGATTACCAATACTCTTTTCACCTCAAAGCTGTCATACAGAAGTTCGTTTATGGCAGTCAATGTTATTACTGTTTTTCCAAGCCCAAGGTCAAGCAGAAGCGCTGATGCCGGTTTGTCTATAATAAAATCGTGTGCGTATTTCTGGTAATCATGAGGTTCGTAAATCACAGTCCCACCTCCCGAAGGAAGCCTTCAAGGCTGCTTGCAGAATCAATACAGTAAACCTTGAAACCAAGCATCTCAAGCTGTTGCTTCCTCTTTTGCTGCAAAGGCCGCAGTTTCTCTCCATGCCTTTTCAATTCAGAGAAGTATATTCTACCGTTAGGCAGAAGCACCATTCTATCAGGTACCCCTGCCATACCGGGTGATACGAATTTAAGAGCCAGGCCTCCTATTGCTTTTACAGCTGTTCTCAATTTTTTCTCAAGTTCTTTTTCCAGCATGTTTATCACCTCGCATCTGGTAAAAAAACAGTTCATTTTCAGTTGCTGCTTAAATGCAGTATTTTCAGTGCTTTTATTCTTATTGCAACTGTTGAACTCAAAAATCCCTATTATATATATACGTGTATATGTGTGCATGCCCGTGTGCCTTATTCTTATAAATATACATATTTTATTTATATATATATTTGGTTTCGTTGGTTTCACACAACTGCTAAAGCACTACCGTTATTTACTTTCACGGTTTAATGCTTTTTGCTTCCGGTTGCGCCCGTTCAAACACCTTCTGCCTGCCATAGGGTCCACAGGTAACAATCCTTCCTTTGTATTCCCAGCCCTTCAGCTTCCTCATAATACCGAATATTTCATAGGAGTCTGTACGCTTTAAGGTTCCGGGAACATTCCCAAAGGCCTCGCACCATATTTCAAGGACACTTGCTGTCTTTCTTTCCGTTTTTCCCTTTGGCAGTACGGAGTCCTTCTCGTCATATTCACGGATATACTCCTTGCGCCTGTACATATCCCAATTCTGCCAGTTTTCAGGCAAAAGCTTGTCAAGGTACGCTTCGATCACACCCTCACGTTCATCTGTTTCCATAGCCTCACGCTGCATCTCTTCCGCATACCTTTCAGCTTCTCCCTTTAGGCACAAAAGTTCATTGGCTCTATACCTCACCATGACCTCGGCCCATACCTGCCTTACTTCCTCCAGCGTTATATCCCTGGGGTCCTTCTTTCCCATTTGAACCTTAACAGGCCAAAACCTCCTGTTTCCGGTGATATCCCGCAGGAATCCCCTGTCACTGTTGGTAGTACCGACAAATATACACTGTCTTGGGTGCGGTACCGCCCTTTTTCCGAAGGTGGCACGGTACACATCCTCCTGCCTTGTGATAAAGGCCTTCAGCGTTTCAATGTCGGTCTTTTTCATTCCCGCCATCTCGCTTACCTCAAGTATCCAGTATCCTTGGAGTTTCTCCGCAGCGGTCTTGTCATGGGTGTCCGAAAGCTGCAGGGAGTCGCAGAACCATGGACTGCCCAGCTTTCTAAAGAGCGTACTTTTCCCGATGCCCTGCTTGCCGTTCAAAACAAGCATATAGTCAAACTTTATCCCCGGTTCAAACACCCTTGCTACCGCTGCACAAAGGGTTTTTCTTGTAACCTCCCTGACATATTCGTTATCCTCTGCATCGAAATACTCTATGAGAAGGGTGTCCGCCCTCGGTACCCCATCCCATTCCGGCAGACCGTTTAAGAAATCCTTTATCGGATGGTACGAGCGATCATCACTAACCTTGGTAACCGCAATGTTATACTTGCCTTTTGAAAACAATCCGTAGGTTCTGTCAATGTAGCTTATTAGCTGGGCGTCATCAGCGTCCCTCCACCAGCGCTCTGGATGTTTCCAAGGAACCTCTCCCGTGATTTCCATGCCGTCAATATGCTGGTTGAACACGATGTTTTTCAGCATAGGATCGTGGCTTAGTATGAGGATGAGGTTGGTGAGAGAATCCACTACCGTTCCCTTTTTGTTAAGCTCCAATGCATCCTGCCAGTTCTCTTCGTCAAACTCATCCTTCGCTTCTTTGGTCCTTTCCTCCGCAAGCAGCTTTTTTACCTCGGCATCCTTTGAAGCAAACTCCTGCATGGCGATAAAAGAAGGCAGCTTGCCTATAGGAGTATCCTCCGAAGCTTTCTCGTCAAGCTCTCCAAACCGATGTATCCTTACCAGGTCGAATGAATTGCAAAGCTTTCCGCATGCAGGGTCGGAGGCATGGTGCGAGTATGCGAACTTCCCGTCATAGACCAGCACCCCGGCAGTACTGTCTGCTGGGATATAGCTGTACCTTCCGGGGAAATACCCACAAGGCTCATACACATCTTCAAGGAATTTTTCTATAACATCTTCAATACTGTAAGTACGGCAGAAGGCTCCGACAATACCCGGCTTCTCCAATGGGTCCGCTTGTTTATCAAGAGTGCTTTTTATAAGCTTCCTCTGGCGATCAGACACAGGCCATTGGGAGCTGTCCCGCCAGTCTTTATACATGGCCAGTATTTTGTCAGGGTCAAGAACTCCTGCATCGCTTTTTTCAAACACGAACTCCCCGTCACTTGATGTGGAAGGCCAGTACATCAGCCTTGAAGGCTCATAGGTGGTATCATCAAACATCTCAAGTCCGATATCCTTTGCCACCATTCTTGCCACCGCCGGATACTCTTCCTCAGACACAGCCCTCTTCAAAAGCACCACTAGCCTGAGTCGGGGCTTTTCTTCAGTATGCTTATGTGTACTGTAGATGCAGCAGGTGAATTTATCCTTAACGCAAGACCAGAAGTCGGAACTTGCGTAATCCGCATCAAGGGTTAAAATTGAACGCGACTCCACATGCCCCTTCTTGCGTCGGCCGTCTTTCAAGGCTCCTCCTACAAAACCACCGATGTCCTTTACGGCATCCTGCTGTGCTTTGGGCATATTCCGGTATTCCTGAACCGTTTCTCCAGTGCGGTAGGTGCTACTCAATCTATAAGTCAGCTCATCCCACGAAAGATCCCTGTTTCTCCAGAATTTCTCCATCCTGCTGTTTGCCACTGCTATTTTTATCTTCATACCATTAAAACCTCCCTGTCATTTATGCTCCGTTTCTTCTGCCAGACTGCAAGCCCGCCTCTTCTGGCCCGTGCCTCTCTGTTTTCCTGCAAAACTCCGCTTACCTCATGCGCCCTTCCAGTATCAATCTGCTTCAGTCTTAGGGTCACCGCTGAATGCACTCCTGACTTGGAAACTCCGAATTTTGCCGCAGCCTGTCTCACAGTAGCCCTATTTATAATCATATACTCTGCCAATAAAATCAAATCGTCATCTGACAGTACCATTCATACCACCTCCGAGTTAACCCTTGCCCACAGGTCCTTTGGCATATTGATGATCTGCCAGCCGATTCCCTCAAGCTCGGAAGCCCGGTCATAGCTTTCAACCTCCTGGCTTTGACGGGTTACTGCATTAGCAAATCCGTAAAGGCTCAAATCTCCGCCTTCTATGAGGTGCTGAAGTATCCCTTTTTCCTCGTTGGCAGTAATGCCAAATTCCCGGCTTGCAAGCTCCACCACCTGTGGAACATGCCCCGTTATTTTCACTTCCGTTGTTTCCTTCAGCCTGTCTACAACCACCTTGAATTTTACTTCATCCACTGCTGTCCTTACCAAGTCCTGCACCTTCAGCATGAAGACCTTGTCATCGGCTTTAAGGGTTTCATCGCTGAAAAGGGAATAATCCTCGTTGGCTTGGTTCATCCGTCCCGCATGATACCGTCTCTGTCCAAGGTCATTTACTGTCATGCCATTAAGGCAGACCAGACGATATACCAGCGGCTGTACTGAAACAGCACCCAAGCCGACCTCCGAATTGCTGATGACAATGCCGGCCTGTACAATATCACCCTTTTTAACCTCAGCCTCAAGCCTTGGGTTTACCACCTTCAGATACATACGGTTTTCGGTAAGCTCGCAGGATTCCACTCTTGCATCGGGCATCTCTCGGATTATGGGAAGTACCGCCTGTGCAATATCATAATTGTCTATTCTTCTGTATCTGTCACTTAGAAAAGCCCTGGCATGACCATCAAGGGTACGCACCATCCTTCTTGATGGTTGCTCTCTGAACCAGCTGTTGGTGTTATGGATGAGCAGCTCCGGGTTTTCCTCCAACATACGGTCATAATATTTTGCTGGTATTTCTAACGTCTCTCCGATCTGCCTATGGGCGAGACGGGTGATAGAAAACCCGTCATCAAATACTCCTGTCACAGGGTCCTCAAACCTGAGCCTTATCCTGTTGGTATCCTCCTCCACATCCATCAGAAGCTTTGGTGTATCCACTAAAAAGTCACGCTTTACGATGTTCTGCCAATTAAGCTCACGAGCTAGTTCATTTATGGTTTTTCCTGTTTTCATCGACTCATCACTCCTTACTCTTTTTTATAGAACATGGTTTCAAATCCGTCCGCCCTTAGCGGAAGCCCTAATGCCCAAGGTATCTCCTGTCCCATAATGCCACACAGCTCTTCAAGGGAGCCCTGACCTTTCCGCATCTCGGTGATTATTTCATCATGTACATGACCTACAATTTTATAGCCCTTTGCATCCACCCTCAGCATTGCCTCCGCAAGGCAGTCTCGGGCTGCTCCTTGCACTATATTTTCGACCAGGCGGCCTCCGTATGTCTTCTGCCTCCACCACTGCTTGTTAATCCCCAATCCTTCATATGTGAGTCCGTCCTTGTCAAAACGCAGGTCTTTTTCTATTTTGGGACGTATATATGCAAGCCTTCTTCCTGACGGAAGGGTTATAAAAAGTATGCCGTTCTCAACCTTAAACCTTAAAATACCTACCCTTTGAGGCTCTCTTTCCCGTACTGCGAGAACAGCAGCCTTTTCAACGTCATACCAGAACCTGACGATTCTTTGATTGGCGCTTCTCCAGGCCCGAACAATGTCATCCAGTTCAGTATCGCTTAAGCCCATCTTATCTGCACCCATCGCCTTTAAAGCATTAACTCCTCCTTGGTAACCGCATGCCAGAACCGCCACTTTGCCCTTTGCCCTCAGCTCATACTCGGGATTGCCCTTTGCAATTTTTTCAACCGGCACTCCGAACATACGGGAGGCTGTCTGTTCATATATCTTGCCGTGGCCTTTGAAGGTATCCAGCACCCATGCTTCGTTCGCAAGCCAGGCAAGCACCCTCGCTTCTATGGCAGAAAAGTCGGCTACGATGAACCTGCACCCTTGTTCTGGAATAAGAACTGTCCGTATAAGCTCCGACAGCACAATGGGGACGCTTTCATACAATAGCTCCAGTTCTTTAAACCTTCCTTGCTTAACAAGCATCCGTGCAATCTCCAAATCCTTCATATGGTTTTGGGGTAAATTTTGAATTTGAAAAATTCTACCGGCCCATCTGCCGGTTCTATTTGCCCCGTAGAATTGGAACAGCCCTCTTACTCTGCTGTCAGGACACACCGACCGCTGAACGGCTGCATACTTTGCAATGGATGACTTCGCCATTTCCTGTCTTAATGTGAGTAGCCTTTCAATTTCGCCATCTGCATCGGTGAGAAGATTCTGCACCGCCTGCTTTGACAGGCTCTCCACCTCCAGCCCCTGCTCCTTCAGCCATTCCTTCAGCTGTGCCACACTATTTGGATTATCAAGCTTTGTAAGTGTCTTTGCTTCAACCTCAAGCCTTGATGAATACTGTGTGTCACATTTTACCGCTTGATTTACAAGAGCCATATCCACAAGCACTCCTGTGTCATTTATTTTTTGGTCCAGAAGCCAAAGCTTCAGTTCCTTTTCAGGAATAGGGTAGCGTTCGATTTTTCTTCTGACCTCACGCTCTACCTCTACATCCCGGACACAATAATCCTTGAACTTCTGCCATTTCTCAGGTGCGTGGTGCGGAAGGTTTCTTGTTCTTCCTCCGTTTGACTTGGTTGATTTGCAGGGAATTGAAAAATATCGAATAAGGTCCTTACCCGCTCTGTCCTTTTGTACCTTAAGCTTTAATGCTGTGCCTACTCCATCAAGGTGAAGGGGCAGCCCAAGCATTGCCGCCTGGATCGCCGTACATCTCCACGAATCTGCTTTCAAATGTTTATTTAAATGCTTTGACAGGCATATCCGTTCAAACCCTGCATTGAAGGCTGTCTTTATAACCTCGGGGCTTTCAATAGCATTTACTATCGCATCCGGCAGCCGTTCTCCGCATGCAAGGTCTATGAGTTCTACCGGATCATCGTCCCAGGCATAGCCGAACAGTAATATCTGAAAGTCGGGGGCTGCGGTATATGTATATACACCGCAGCTTGTCAAATCAACACTGCTGAAGGTCTCAATGTCGATTGCCAGCGTTCTCATGACAATAAATCATCTTCATCGTCATATGGCAGATCGTCAAAATCATCTTCTGCCCTGCCTCTTCCGCTGAGCGGTTCACCGTCTGCCAGCTTCTGCAGATGGTTCAAGCCGCAGGCGATACCCTTGTTGCCGTTTGTATTAAACGGGTAGAAGGTGACGCTCGCCCTTCCGTAACAACCGCTGTACACCTCGGTCTGGTCGAGGATTTCTTCCTTCTGCCTGTTGATGATACCGGGAGCTGTTGTTGAATTCGCATTGATAAAATATGCGTTTTCATAGTTCTCATCGTCCGCCCTGTCGGTATCTCCGTCACGCAGCGGCAGCTTGAGGTTCCCTGACAGGAATTTCTGTCCGAACTTTTCAGCCCCGGCTTTCTTCGCTTCCTCAACCGCTTCATTAATCTTCCTGATGGTATCCTTGTCGGACTTGGGTATGATCAAGCTGACCGAGTATTTTTCTTCTCCGCCGTTGATGCTCTTTGGCTTCCATACATTTGCATATGAAAACCTTACCTTGCCGGTAGTAACTTTTTGTTTATTATCCATATCACTCATCCTCCATAATTTTTATTAATCAAAATCAGCTGCCGCACGGTTCCATTCCTGGCGCTTATCCGTCTCAGAAACAAGTGCAGGCTTCCCTGCGGGCTTTTCAATATAATCCTTCAATAGCTCTTCAAACCGCTTCTTCCCGGTCAGCTTTTCCATGTCTCCTATCCCCAGCAGCTTTTTGTTGAATATCTGCTTCTCGGTGTAGCCATTCACCAACAGTACTTCCGCCGCCTTTTCCTCATCGCTGTACCTTCTGTTGGACCGTCCAGCCACAACCTTGAAGCCGGGCCACTTCTTCCTTCCTGCGATTGCCTCTGCCTGTGCGTATTCCCATAGGTCCGACACCCATGCCTGCAGCTGCTCCGCCTTGGCGAGAATTTCACCCATTTCCTCATCCGACAAAAGTTCAGGGTCTGCAAAATCATACTTTGCAAGCTCAAGGTTAGCCTTGGCTCTTGCCCTGCAGACAGCCTTGGCTCTGCAGAACCGGCAGTGCTCTCCAGGCTTAAACTCCCCTTCACCCCTTGACGCCATTTCAGCTTTGGGTTTAAGTTCATTTTCCGCCCAGGACATAAGCTCATCTACAGTCATTTCGTAGGTGGAAACATTGTCAAGCCTTGGCTGGAATATAGTCATGCGCACTCTTTCGATCTCGTATATCTCCTCAAACAATCCGTATGCACCCAGGGCATACAGCTGCATCTGCGGATTGTGTTCTGCGGATACCGGCACACCGCGTCCATACTTAAGGTCGCATATATCCATAATTCCATCAGCCACAATCACCAGGTCTGCAGTTCCAAAGCCCTCCGGTACAAACCTGCTGAAATCAACCCTCTGCTCAATCAGGATAACGGCATCCTTTGTCCTTGCTCTGGCTTCAGCTATACACTCACAAGCAAAGGTAACATACTGGTCGGTATAGTCCTCAAGCTCCTGTGAATCATACTGGCTTACTGGCTTTTTGCCTGACTTGATTTTCAGAAGCCTTTTGAGCTTGTATTCCGATAAAGCGTGTGCTGCAGAGCCTTCATCCGCATATACACTGTTAGCTTCAGGGAAGGAGGCCTCAAGTTCAACACAAGGAGTACATTCCATCCAACGGTGGGAGGCTGATGCGCTTAGTTTAGCATGCTCTCCCATTTACACCGCCTCCGCATCCTTCATGAATGCCGGGTAGTCCTCCTCCTTCACTCCTGAAAGGTTGCTGGCTCCGTACTTGGTAAAAAGGTCTTTTAAAACCTTGTCCTGGAGTTTTTTCTCAATGAGCACCGCCCTTATCATTTCCTTGGTGACTTTAGGCTCGTCTTCTGGTTTTTCTATCTTTTCTGTTTTTTCATCCTTTACTGCTTTACCGCTGTCCTGTTTACTCTTTTTCTCTGCCTTTTCGGCAGGCGCAGTCATAACCGCAGTCTGCATCCTGTCCACTGAAAAGCCTTTGACTGCCTCAAACAGCTTTTCTCCTTCCTCCTGTGTCAGTTCAAGCCATATCCTCATGGATTTCTCCTCCTCTTTCCTTGAAATACCTGATTTTTATTCCGCTCTTCTCTGCAGCTTCAAGCTCAGCCTTCATACCCTCGCTGATCCTGTCTCCGAACACCCACAGCTCATCGCAGCGCTTTAAGAGCTCCGTCCCAAGGTGCATCGCTGTTTCCCTTTCTTCCGGGATGTCATCATCCAGGAACTGAGGGTATATCAGGTGCGGAGCAATGGGTACCACTCCCTCTCTACAGGCAAACCTGCAGTAGCCTCTGGCCTTGGCGGCATTGGATTCGGTATCTCCCCGGTACGGACTGCAAATATATATAAGCTTCAAATTAATCCTTCCTTCCGATTATTTAGTAACCTTTTCAGAAAACTTCATGGTATAATGTTGGTGGAAAAGTATTTTCCTAATGGACGGGCTGGCTTTCATCTTGGCGGGTGGAGCCGGCCTTTCTCATTGACTGTTCGTATTCCTTATGCATCTGCCAGCCGTGGGCTGCGCATGCAAGTCCGAACATGAGGATTTGTAATATTAGCTGTTCAGGAAGAAGCCTGAAAAATTGCCTTTGCATTTAGTTCACCTCCTTTTCATCAGGGTGTAGATGTTCGGCCGGGCATGCGGCCAAGGTTACTCCGTCAACGGCCTCTCCTGTGCCTGGATAGATAAGTCGTCCGTCTTTTTGCACCAGCTTGCTTTTGAACTCATCCCAGGCAACCCTTGTGGTAGTAATGACATACTCTCCAAGGTTTCTTTGCCTGAGCCAGTACAGGAGCCTTGCCTCATCATAAGCAATCTCTGTTGAAAGTTCTGTTCCAGTCTCTGGTGTATCTGGTTTTGAAGCATAGCCTACCGTCATGGGTGTTTCCCTCCCTTCCCCTCAACCTACCAGCCTCTTCACAGGACACTTCAAAGCCCCTGCGATATTGTACAGGAGGTCCATGCTTGGATTCCTTGTCCCGTTTTCAATCCTGCTGATGTACTCCTGCGTTGTTCCTGCCAATCCGGCAAGCTCTTCCTGGGACATCCGCTTTCTATCCCTTTCCTTTCTTATGTTTTGTCCAACTTCCTTCCTAATTGGCATAATTATTTCACCTCCTTGGTATAGATTTTATTCCAGCGGCTTGGCATAATACAAAGTCTCTTTTCTGCCATATATACCATTTAGGTTTAAATTTCTTCTGTTTTCAACGTATATTTTACAGTATTTTGGAAATACTTTTTATTTTTATGCCATATAGGCATATTGTGTTGTTATGCCATATTGGTATATAATAAGTGTGGAAAATATGCTATTTACCTGCATATGGATTGGAGACTTAAAAATGACCGTTGCAAACGGAAACGAACTGGCTGCAAGGCAAGGTGAAAAAGTCCGTGAATTGAGGGGTCAGCTTTCAAGGGAGGACTTTGTCGCCGGTATTGAAAACATCATCACCGCCCAAAGCCTTTACAGGATCGAAGCCGGTTTGAGGAGGGCGTCCGACAAGGTTCTTGCAAAAATAGGAGAGAAGTACGGCAAACCGCTTTCGTGGTTTTATGACGATGACGATACGAGTGAAAGCTTCAAGCTTCAGATTCATAACGAAATGGCAAGGCTCAAGATCATGGATGCGCTTCAGACCGATCCTGAATTGATTGGATTTTGGGAAAGCATGGTAGGACGTGAGGATCTGAAGCTTATGTTCAAACAAGTGAAAGACCTTTCCCCCGAATCAATCAGAAGGCTTATCCGGGTAATAAAGGCCATCGAGGATGAGGAATCGGGAGGGTCCGAGGTGTAGGTCAGAGGAGGATTCACGCTATGATGCTGCCTGATGAAAGCTACAAACTTATAAGGTCCTTGTATGATCCTGAATGTGATTTTGATGAGCTTTTGCGCGCCCACGGAATCAGGCTTCATGAGATTGCTTTCAAGCCTGATCTCTGGGGGGCCGTGTACATAAGCCGCAAGGGGATTTACCATGTGTTTATAAATTCGATACTGCCCCACGGCACAAAACAAAAAACCTTCCTCCATGAGCTGAAGCATATTATTTTTGATGCTCCCAAGGAGAATTACATTATTGGAATGGACATGCAGTATGATACAATGGAAACTGAAGCGGATGATTTTTATAAGATAGCTGAAAGCATGGCGAGCTATAATGATTCACCGCAGTGAATAATGCAGTGTATGGAGAGGTGGAATTATATTTGGATTCAAAAGCAGTAAAGGAATACTGCCTGTCAAAGCCGGGAGCTACGGAGGATTTTCCGTTTGGTCCCGATGTTCTTGTTATAAAGGTGGGTTCAAAAATGTTCGCCCTTGTTTCAGGAAGGGAAAACAGGATTAATTTATCATTAAAGTGCGACCCCTTTGTCGCGGAGGATTTAAGACAGAGGTACCCTGCAGTCACCGCTGGCTATCATCTTAATAAGAAGCACTGGAATACGGTTGTTATTGACGGCTCGGTGCCGGACAACGAGATGGCATGGATGATAGACCATTCCTATGAGCTTGTCATAAAAAGCCTATCACAAGCCGTGAAAGAATCACTCTTTGAATAACCTGTCTGTAGCTGCACATAGAAAATGAGCCTTCATCAAGTTCAGGATGAGACTCATTTTCTTTATTGTCACCTGCCATAGGCACCCTTCAACCATTCTCCCTGTAGTTTCAATCCGTTGTGCGTCTGTACAGGCGGCAAGCATGAATTGTAATTGAAGATTACATATTCGGGAAAGTATTACCAGTACCTTCCTTTTAGTTTTTCTTTCGTTCTTTCCACTTGATGTATATGACAATTGCTGCGATTGACAAAACGGCTGCTGCTGTCCAAAGAGTAGTCGCTACAGGATTCTTATGGATTTGCTCTATATATGCCTCGGCTAACTTATAGCTTTCCATATTGCTCCTCCTTCCTCCGCTTTTTTTATAAACTGTATCTCATGCATAAAGCAACCAAAGCAGAGATACTTGCATTCATAAACTTTCGCCAAACTTTGATTGATAATCCGAAGGCTTGTTTTTCAATAACGAACCAGAGTTTATCAGCTTAAGTATTTCTTCATCAAGCTCCCTGCTTTTTTGTAAAATCTCATCTGCATTTCCCTTATCTATTGCATTATGGAGTTCTTCACGCAAAGCCTCGATTCTCTTTAATATTTCCAACATCAAATCACCTTCTAAGTTTCATCATTTGCAGTTTGCCTAAACCATTATTTGATATACTCCCTGCTACATTGTCTATCCGGCATATCAACCCATTGACCTGCTCAATTTAAAATTTACCACACTTGCTCATTAAGCAAATTTTACCGTAGTACTTGCTTTATAATCAAGTTAATTATTTTGAAAGCAGGAGCGGTTAAATTTTGATTACAGACCCGGTAAATAAAGCAATCCGCAATTTAATAGGCCCAAGGGTCAAGCAAGCCAGGGAGAATGCAAAGCCCAAGATCACCCAGTCCGACCTGCTAGCCAGGCTTGCAGTGAGAGGCGTGGAGCTTGAAAAAACAACAATCTCCAAAATAGAGGCTCAAACACGCCCTGTTACCGATATTGAGCTGGTTGCCCTCTCCGATGCATTGGGTGTTAGCATACCGTGGCTTCTCAATATCGAAAAGTAGTTCTTTTTTCATAAATTTTATTCTCACAGCTCCTTTCCACTCCAAAAATCTTCTATTCTGTTTGCCAACCTATATAGTTAATGTAACTCTTTAGAACAATTATAATTAATTATCCCTGTATAATCAATATATAAAAGTTCTACTTTAGAACAACAAGGCGGTAGGAAAATGAAAATTTATTGGCATAATGGCTCTAAAAACATAATAGGCAAACGAGTGCGAGAAGCCCGTTTGAAGTCCAATCCTCAAATATCCCAGCAGGATTTGTCCGCCAGGCTTGACGTACTGGGTTATCATATAGATAGGGTGTCCATAACAAAAATCGAGTCAGGTGATAGGTTTGTAGCAGATTATGAAGTAGTCGCTCTTGCCAACGCACTCAATGTTTCCGTTGAATGGCTGCTTTATGGTAATCCCTAAGCTTTTAGCCGTTAAGGCTTTGTGATTGCATTTTAATATTTGCTCATTAAGCAACTTGACGATTTTTAAAGATATGCTTCATTATTTTAAGCTTTTATGGTATAAAATCTTTGTTTTCTGCTTTAATTAGTTTGTATACTTATTCCAAAAGGGTATATAATAAAGCTGAAATCAAAATGATTGAGGTTGCAAAATGAGTAAATGTGAAGACCAGGTTCTAGCCAAAAGAATAGGAGCCAAGATACGTGGTATAAGAGGAAATCTATCGCGCGAAGAGTTTGTCGAGGCTATTGACAGAATAGTCACCCCTCAAAGTCTTTACAGAGTTGAGAAGGGTCTTCGTAAAGCATCTGACAAGGTGCTTCAAAAGATATCTGAAAAATTCAACAAACCCCTGTCATGGTTCTACGAGCCAGATTGTGAAACAGAAGCTATTCAAGCTGAATTTTCCCGTTTAAAAATACTGGAGGCTATCCAAAACGATCCGTCTCTTCTTGAGTTTTTTGAAAAGCTTTCCCAAAGAAGCGATTTGAAAATAATGTTCAAACAGGTTAAAGATCTTTCTCCAGAATCTATTAAAAGACTGATAAGAATTATTAGAGCGATTGAGGACGAAGAGGATGAAAATCCAACCTAGCAATTTTATTCTTATTATACTTTCCCAATAGGGCTGTCATCCTATTTTCCTATGTAATTAGTAAAATAGTATTATTTTACCAAGTGCATGTTTTTGATATAATTATACTTTGAAGGAATCGTTTTTTGTTTTTTACAAAGGAGCAGTTGTCATGAGTCAATTTTTAAATCAAATTATTAGCCTTTACGAGCAGCTAAACACAGGTATTTCAATTAGCGAAGCGTTGACATATGTCTTTGACACATTCAGAAAGTATATACCCTTTGACAGGATTGGAATAACCCTTTTAGAAAGCGATGGTTCCATATATGCCTATGAGGTTCGTACAAACCATTCTCCCGTTTTGGACGAAGGATACTCTGAAAAATTATGCAAAACTTCTCTCAATACAATTGTAAAAATGAAAAAGCATAGGATTATAAACGATTATAAAGAGTATTTGAAACTTCATCCAAAATCGGCTCCAACCAAACTGATGGTGAGTGAGGGGATAATGTCAAGCCTGGCATGTCCTTTAGTCGTCAACAGCATATGTATCGGGGTATTATTGTTCTCTTGCAGGAGGAAGAACCGGTACAACGAAAGTCATGCGGCGATGGCAAAAATCATCAGCAGTAACATGGCAATAATTCTTGAACGAAACCTTCTTGTAGATGACTTGATATTGTCCTCTGTAACAGGCTTAGCCAAGCTTGTAGAGGCTAAAGACAGCGATACCGGCTTTCATCTTGAACGCATGCAAAGCTATTCAAAAATTATTGCTCAAGCATTGGCTTCAAAAGAAAAATATGCAAACATTATTGATAAGCACTTTATTGAGAATATTTTCAAGTTCAGTCCCCTTCATGATATTGGCAAAGCAGGCATTGCAGACGGGATTCTCCTGAAGCCGGCAAAGTATACTCCCGAAGAATTCGAGGTTATGAAAAAGCATACGGTGATCGGTGCTGAAATATTAAGAAAATCCAGTAGTAATCTATTAAGGAAAGGAAAGCATTTTTTTGATTTTGCCATTCAAATCGCTGAAGGACATCATGAAAAGTACAATGGCAAAGGCTACCCTTACGGTTTGTCTGGCGACAGCATTCCTCTTCCTGCCCGAATTGTTGCAATAGCTGATGTTTTTGATGCTGTGACTTCCAAGAGGGTGTACAAGAATGCCTATGATATAGAAACTACCCTGCAGATTATTGACAAAGAAAGTGGAAAAAGTTTTGACCCTGATGTTGTTGAAGCCTTAAATCACAATATAGAACAAATAGTGCAGGTATATAAGAAATACCATGAACAGATTGATTTGGAAATCCGTTAAACAGGAATAGCAAGTCTTGCATGTTTTCTATAATGTAGGACTTGCTATCTTGAGAACCTTACTGGATATCTATCTTTTTACCTTTTGCCTTAGCCTGCTCTACCTTTGGAACAGTTATGGACAAAATACCGTCTTTATATTCCGCTTTTGCCTGCTCCGATTTTATTTCCACAGGTAAAGGTATCGTCCTGGAGAAGCTCCCGTAGTACCTTTCCGTTCTATAAATGTTTTCATCCTTGTATTCATTGTCTCGTTTAGATTGTCCCGACAACCTTATGGAGTTTTCGTCAACATATACATTCAAATCCTCCTTGGTTATTCCGGGGATTTCCGCCTTAACCACTACATCAGTATCCGTCTGGAATACATCAACTCTCGGCGAGTTCATCCCACCAAAAAATCTGAAGGGTGAAAAATCAATCAAGCTGCTTATATCCTTGCTGAAATTATCCATTTCCCTGAATGGATTCCATGGCACAAGACTCATATCATCACTCCCAAATATATTATTCATGCCTATTTTTTCCCTTTGAGAGAATTTTATTCTTTACAGCTTTAGCAAATGGAATATTCCACTCCAATGTTGTGAAGCTCCTGTAAAAACTCTATGTATCTCTTCAGTGCCATGAACGTTTTTTGCTTTTTTCCCTCTCCGTTTTCTGAGTAAAACACCTTGAAATTATTAGCCGACTCAATTTCATGAAGTAGTCCGCACTCCAGCAAAAGACCGTATATTTCGTACAAAAAATCAAACTTCTTCTGAAGCACCCCATGGGCAATGGCACAGCTGCAAATTATGGTAAAAAACATTTTATTATCATGCATGCCTTCATTTTCCTTTTGCATGACTAATACTGCATTCAAAGCACCTTCAGGGCTATATCCGTATTTTTGTGAAATTGTGCACAATTTATGTATTAAATCATTATACTCCTCACATTTCATCCTCTGTTCAACACCTTCAAACAAAACTGTACATTAAAATTGTCAAAAGCTGTGAATGCCATACTGACAGATAGGCTTGTTAATGCAGCGGTCCTAGTCTGCCACCATAGGCATTCATAATAATTTTAAAATAAGAAAATTTCAATTTCAAGAAATAATTTTATAAAAGTGTAATTCTCAATCAGCAAGTATTTTTCTCGGTATACATGACATAAAATCAGTCAATAATTTTACAAGGAACGGAGGGGATTACATTGAGAAATCTGTTAACCAATATCAGAAAGCTGTTTACATATAGGAGACCTGTTGACACAGAAGGTGGATTTGAACTTCTTGAGGATGAATTCGAGAAGTCCGATACCGAAGAAGTACCTTCTGAAAAATACGGTGTGAATACCGGGAATCCATCTAATCAGGAAAAATCAAAAAAGGGGGCCACGGTTAAGCAACCTATAAAAGTTGAGCAATGGAACAAACAAAAAAACAATCAAGGTGGAAAGATACCAACTTCAAACATGAGACAAAATATCATTTCCACTGACCTAAATGTGAACAAGGAATACATCCGTCAGAGCTTTAGCATGCCAAAAAACCAGGATATAGTGATTCGTGAGTTCCGCATCGCCAGAAAGCTGAAAGCATTTATTGTTTTCATCGATGGAATGGTAGATAAAACCTCTATCAATCAATTTGTGCTGCCCCAGCTAATGAACCCCGAATGCTTGGCTGGCTTCAGCGGAGATTGCCCATTGGATTATATCATGGAAGATGTCCTGTCCATTACTCAATTAACAAAAACTGCAGATTTTAATATTACAAAGATACAAGCCCTCAATGGACTATCCATACTTTTTGTTGACGGATGTCCCGAGGCCTTGATGATTGAAACCCGCGGCTTTGAAAAACGCGGCATCGACAGGCCTATTACCGAGCAGGTGGTCAGGGGCTCCCAGGAGGGCTTCACGGAAAATCTGCGCACAAATTTGACACTGCTGCGAAGGATAATCAAGAATGAAAAGCTTATCACAGAGGTTATTCCTGTCGGCAAGCTGAACAAAATCAACTGTGCAATCCTTTACATTGAGGGTGTAACGAACCCCAAAATTGTCAGGGAGGTCCGGCGTAGAATAAAAGGCATCAATATAGATTTTATTGAAGGCAACGGGATGCTTGAGCAGCTTATTGAGGATAATCCCTTCATGCTTTTTCCCCAGGTTGTGACAACAGAAAGGCCGGACAGAGCATCCTCCTTCCTTGCCGAAGGACAGGTTGTAATCATTACCGAGAGCGACCCCTTTGCCATAGCCGTACCCATGTCCTTTTTCAGGTTATTCCATTCCTCGGAGGATTCCATGCTGCGCTGGGAATACGGCACATTTCTGCGCATGATCCGGCTTGTTGGTGTTCTTTCAGCGCTGATGATACCGGGCATGTACGTGGCGTTGGCATTGTATCACCATGAAATGATTCCTACACCCCTGCTGGAATCCATAGCCCGAATGCGTGAAAATGTCCCATTTCCTACAATTATTGAGCTTATATTAATGGAAATTTCCTTTGAGTTGATTCGTGAAGGCGGTGTACGCATACCCGGTGTTATCGGTCAAACGCTTGGTATTCTGGGCGCTCTCATATTAGGGCAGGTAGCGGTGGCTGCGGGATTGGCAAGCCCTCTCCTCATTGTTATAGTGGCGCTTACGGGACTTGGCAGCTTCACCATGCCCAATTTCTCCATGGCTATATCCATAAGGATTCTGCGTTTCTTCTTTATTTTCGCCGGAGGAATTGCAGGATTTTACGGTATTTCCCTTGCCTTTATCCTAGTTGCTGCGATTGCTTGCCATATGAAATCCTTTGGAGTCCCTTTTTTAACTCCTGTCGCCCCAAGGGTTAAAATAAATCCGGACGTCATCATCCGCCACCCCATATTCAGACAAAAAATGCGTTCCGATGGCTTTAACACCCCTAACAGGAAAAGAGCAGGGAATAACGCAATGGAGTGGACCAAGGAGAAAGGGGGAGATGACCAATGATAAAGGATGGAAAGTTCGGTGTACATGAAGCTGTATGGCTGTTAACCATTACCATTACTGCAAAGGTGTTTTTCTCAAGCCCTTCTCTGGTAGCTGTCGTGGCCGGAACCGCAGGCTGGTATATGACCCTGGTTTCTATGGGGGGAGCTTTTATAGCCCTTGCTCTGCTTTGTACTTTGTTGAAGCGCTTTCCGGGAAAAAACCTGTTGGATATATATGAAGCCATCCTTGGCAAACCAATAGGTGTGCTTTTTTCATTACTGCTGTTTGCCATTCTGTTTGTTACCGCAATAGCAAACCTGCGGGAGTTTATTGATGTGTTGAAGGTATATGTGCTTCCGGCAAGCCCTCCAAGCTATTTGCTTATTTTGTTTATATCCGTTGCTTCGGTGCTGGCTTTTCTGGGTCTGGAAACCCTCGCACGTTTTTCGAAGCTTATAGCTTATATATTGCTGGCCGGATTTGTTATTGTTTTAATCCTCGCCATACCCCTGTATGAGCCGCACCGCCTTTTCCCCATACTGGGGCATGGGCTACGGGATACAATTACCCATGGATTGCGAAGAAGCTCTGCCTATGGTGAAATCATCATTATCGGAATAATGGTCAACTCCCTCCAAGGTGCAAGGCATGCCAAACGAGCGGCATATATCGGTCTTGCTTTATCAGGACTGATTGTATCCTCCGCCCTGCTTGCATTTTCACTGGTGTTCCCCTATTATACCGGCCAGGAAATTACTGCACCCATATACCTTATGGCCTCACTCATTGAATATGGGAATTTCATTCAAAGGATTGAGCCTGTTTTCTTTTTCATCTGGAATATAAGTACAATTATCTCGGTGGCAGTCCTTTTTTACTTATCCCTGGTTGTATACTCTCATGTGTTCCGGCTTGATGATAAAAGGCCTCTTATAATTCCCTTTGCCATCATATTGCTTGTATTATGCATGCTTCCCATGAGTATAACACAGGTCACCGACATTATGGTTCAGTTTTTAAGGGAATACGGATGGCTTTTCTTCTATATCCCTCCTGCCATCACTTTGCTGGCAGCAAGCATACGAAAAAAAGGGAGGAATATATGCCAATGAAAAAAACAGGATTGCTGCTCATTTTTATTCTTTTCGCTGCTCTTTTAACCTCCTGTTATGATGCACGGGAGGTAACCGATACTGCATATGTTCAATTTATCGGTATAGACAGGGGCGTAAAGGACAAATGGCGCTTAACCTTAAAAATCGCTACTCATAGCTGCAGCAAGGATAGCAGCGGCAGTGGAGGGGCTCAGCCTGCTGAAAGCAAATCCGTCACTATCGATGCTCCTTCCTTTTACGGAGGAGTAAACCTGTTAAACACAAATGTGCCGCAAAAGCTTGAATTTGCGCATGCCAAGCTGCTGGTTATTTCTGAGGACCTCGCACAAAGCGGCCTGGTGGGCGAGTATATTGCTCCTTTAATTCGTTTCCGTGAAATCAGGCGAACGCTGGATGTGGTGGTTTCACAAGGCTCTGCCCAGGATTTTGTGGAAAAGACAGAGCCTTATCTGGGTGGAAGTCCCATTGCCGCAATTGAGGATTTAACCTTTGAAGCGGAGAATACCAGCTATTTCCCCCATGTAACGCTGAATGATTTCTACAATGCCGTAAAGTCCACCTATCGCCAGCCGGTTGTAACATTGGGCGGGCTGCATGACCCTGCCAATTTTCAGCAGAATGGAGAAAAATGGGGAAGCAAATTCAATCTAACAGGACGGTATTTTGCCGGAGAAGTCCCCAGAAAAGGCGGAAATTCCATTGAGTTTTTGGGAAGCGCTCTTTTTGACGGCGACAGGATGGTTGGCAAGCTGGATGGTCATGACACACGGATGATGCTGCTTGCAAGGGGTGACTTTCAAAGGGGTATATTTACAATACAGGACCCTAAGGCTCCAGAGCTTATCATCCCCATTGAGCTTCAGCTTTCACGCAAACCGCAAATAAAGGTCAGCTTTGAAGGAGCTGTTCCGCTTATTTCCCTTGCCCTTGATACAGAGGGAGATATTCTCGCCATACAAAGTCGGATTAATTATGAAAAGCCTGACATGCTGCCTCTCTTGGAAAAAGCTGTGGGAAACCATCTCAAGAAGAGTCTGGATGAGGTCATATCAAAATGCCAGGCCTTGAACTGCGATACCTTCTTTTTCGGGCGGACAGCAGTTAGACATTTTTGGACCATAGAGGAATGGGAGGCATATCACTGGAACAAGCATTTTAAGGAAGCAAAGGTTTCTACAAAAGTCAAATTTAAAATAAGGAGAACCGGCGGTCTTTTAAAAAGCTCTGAAATCGTCACATCGGAGGGGAAGGAATAATGAAAATCTTAATTATGCTGCTTGTTATTTGCCCTAATATATATACGTTCAGCTATGCCAGGTATGCCTGGGAAAGTAAAAACAAGGCAGGTGCTGCAGGCATCCTGATTCTGATGCTTGCAGCGCTCCTGCTTCCGTTTTTTATCATAGTGCTCAGATGATTGTATAATCAACACTTAACGCAATTAGACGACAAACTCGTTCTGAACAGGCAGGGTAGGTTGAGAGGCCTCTGATGCCCGTACCACTACCTCATCCTTTCTGGACAGAAGCCTTATGCCTTCAGGCAGGGCGATATCCTCCATCGTAATTACACTGCCGTCCTTCATTAATGAAACATTTATCTCAACAAATTCAGGCAGATCCTTCAATACCCCTTGAATTTCAATTTCATCCTCGAGAATATTCAAAACAAGCTTGTTACTGAATAGCTGCTCCTTTCCTTTAAACTTAAAAGGTACTTTTACTTTTACAAGCTTATCCTCTGAGGAAGCATAAAACTCGATATGCATAGGCTTGCTGCTTATTGGCTCATACTGTATGCTCTTTATGACACATGGCAGCTCGCTGGCATTAATTTTCACCTTAGCTTTTGCACCTATAGAATGGCTTTTCAAGAACCTGTTTATTTCCTTATCCTCAATCTGGATATCCATGTTGCGGTCGACTCCCGATCCGTAAATGCTGCAAGGAACATACCCCAGTTTCCTGATTCTTTTTGCACTTTCCTTCCGTTCCATAGCATCTAATAAAGTAATCATGAATAAACCCCTCCAATTTTATCAGTAGTTTTTATTTTGAGCTTTTCTTTTCAAACCGCTGTTTTCAATGGTACACAAAGGTTTTCTGCCCCTGCTATGCAATTAAATATTTCTTCACTAGAGAAGCCCTCCTCCATTAAAGAGGCATATACATCCATCACAGAGTCTGGTATGAAAATCTGAAGTGCAGAAAATTCACCATCAATTTTATAGCTTCCCATATATGCGGGAATAAAGACTGTTTCCAGCGCATCAACGTGTAATTTTTCAGTATCATACATTATTTCTGCTTCACCGGTTATAAACATGAAGGCTGAAAAGGAACCCTCTGCAAACAATTCTACCGGTGTACCATTACCCTCAAGCTGTCTGACACAGAAATATTCGCTTAAGGCTAAATACTTTGTCACTATTTTGTCATAGCATACCGTAAGGCCCTTGTACAAAGCCTTGCGGTTTTTATAGTCAAGTACATCAAGAGCCTTGTTTATATGGAGCGGTCTTTTCTTTCCGGCGGCATCCGTCCTGTCATAATCGAACAGCCTGTAGGTCAGGTCTGAGTGCTGTTGTATTTCAGCTACCACCAGCCCATCATTTAAGGCATGTACCGTGCCTGCTGGAACAAAAACCACGTCACCCTTTTTTACCTTGACCTCTCTATACAAGCCTCCATGCTTGTACTTTAGAATACAGTCACGAATCCTGCCTTTATCATAGCCTTCAGAAAAGCCATGGAAAACAGAAGCCTCCGGTTTTGCATCTATGATGTACCACATTTCGGTTTTCCCCATTTTGCCATGCTCACATTCTACAGCATATTCATCATCAGGATGAACCTGGATGGAAAGCCTGTCGTTTGCATCAATAAACTTTAATAGCACCGGCAGCCCTGCATTAATTTTTTCCGATGCGAACTTATCTCCAAGCACCAGCCTGCCGTATCTTCTTATTACCTCTGTCAGAACTTGTCCTTTTAGCGGACCGTTGGCTATTTTACTTTCACTTCCTGATATGCCCGACAACTCCCAGCTTTCTGCCACCTGTCCATCCGGTATGGATTTACCCAGCTTTCTTAGATTATGTCCTCCCCATATGTAGTCCTTGTATACGGGCATCATTTTATACGGATAAAGCATATAAACACCTCTTTTGCTGTTTATTAATTAATTGATTTTCATATGTTTAAATGGCGATATCTTTCAAATCATGACCTGTAAATATGACATTCTTATATTTATATCTTTTATCTACTCTGGCATTTGAGGTAACAATGGTATTGATAATTCTGGAGTCCCGCTCTACCATAACATTGTCCCATATAATGCTTCCTATGATCCGGCTGCCCATATTGATACGCACCTTGCTTCCAATAACGGTATCCGGTCCTATGGGCCCAATCTCAACATTATTGCCGATATAGACAGGGCCTGTAATTCTTGCATCGGGGTGTATCCTGCTGTTGACACCTTTTATTATGATATCTTGTGAGAGTGTAAGTCCTGGTATTTTATACAGGCCGCTCAGCATATCCCTATGAACCTTTATGTAATTTTCTATTGAGTTTATATCAATAAAGTAGTGCCCGCTTTTATAAAGCGCCACGTTGAAATTATTTTCAACAAGCCTTGGAATCACATCCTCTTCAAAGGACAAAATCCTTTTATCAGGCATTTTAGATATGACAGACGGGTTGACCACATAAATGCCGGCATTTATATACCGAAAGAATATATATTTTTTTATCTATCGTATGAATGGGCTTACGGTATTTAATGGGGCATAAGCTTGCCTTTTCCATATTTCCATATAACAAACGCAGCTACTGCCACCCCTGCAAGCAATAATATAGCTCCTGCTATAGGAACAGTATATTTATACTCGTTTATCATACCAAGTATTTTCTGCTTTGCAGCAGCCGGCTTTCCAACAGTCTCCACCCATGCCTCAAAGGCTTTTTGATCCTCCAAAGCCAACGGCTTTGTTGAGTACCCTGGAACATCAAACACAATATTTTTCCCGTTATTTGACATGGACATCCTTATTTCGGTGTCCCCCTCCTTGTAAGTAAACCTCCCATAAGGACCGCCGCTGAACTTTAGCTTGTATTCCTTTGCCTTAAAGTCAGGACGTGTTTCAGCATCCTTCTGAATAAGCGGGGGCTGAAGCTTCGGGCTGAGCTCCTTTGTACTGATTTTGCCGTTGCCTGTTGCAATGGTCTCAATCTTTAATGTGGCCTCAGAGTATTGCTCACCTTTTAAAGCACCTACGTTATAAAATTCAAGCGTATATTTCTTTTTATAGGGTATACTGGTTCTGGCTCCTTCAAAGAGCGGACCGGAAAGCTTTCCTCCAGTACCGTCAGGCAAAAGATCCAAAAAGCTGCCTGGATGCTCCTCTTCAAGAGTCGCAGTAAGCTTCCTTGGTTCTATACCATTAGGAATATCCTGGGCAAAAGCCTGTACAGAATTGAATATGAGAATGAAACACATAGTGGATATAAATATCACTTTTCTTAACATGATAATCATCTCCTTCCGTACACTACATAGATTTCAACAAACCAATCAATAATGCTTTAATTTTCTAATCATCTTTAGTTTTTATAGTGCTTACCTAAAACATTGGAACCACCTCCCCTGCCAGGATACAAAAAATGCCTTACTATTCCACACTTTTAAGGTTAATAGCGTTTTAGACCCCGCTGATAAGCTTAGTCAATGATAGAATATTAAAGCATCACTTAGCACTCACTCAATTAGAGTGCTAATAATATGATATAAAATCTCAAATTTACTGTCAAGGCTGCTCAAATTTTTTTTAAAATTTTTAATATTTTTCCTGAAAGCCTTAATCTATATGGATTTTCAGCGTATTGTCCAAAACGTCTATATGAATATTTTTACCCTCACTTACCTCGCCATTTATAATCCTTTTACCTATCTCGGTTTCAATGAATTTCTGCATGTACCGTTTTACAGGTCTTGCACCAAACACAGGATTATATGCATTTTGAGCCATGTACTGCTTTGCTGCCTCCGATACCTTAAGCCCTATGCGCCTGTCATCCAGCCTTCTTTGGATGTCCGCCAAGGCCAGGTCGATAATCTTAACAATTTCTGCCTTTCTTAAGGGCTTGAACAGCACAACCTCATCTACACGGTTTAAAAACTCAGGCTTGAAGTGCCTGTTCAATTCTCCCAGTACATACTCTCTTGTGTTTTCATCAATTTCTCCATCTGCTCCTATAGCATTCAATAGGTGCTGGCTTCCTATGTTGGAGGTCATGATGACAACCGTATTCTTGAAATCCACCGTCCTGCCCTGGCTGTCGGTAAGCCGGCCATCGTCCAGTAATTGAAGAAGCACATTGAATACTTCAGGATGTGCTTTTTCGATTTCATCAAAGAGAATCACACAGTAGGGCTTTCTCCTTACAGCCTCGGTTAGCTGTCCTCCCTCTTCATACCCTACATAACCAGGTGGTGCACCAATAAGCCTTGCAACCGCATGCTTTTCCATATACTCCGACATATCAATTCGCACTACATTCTCATCGCTGTCAAAGAGGGCCTGGGACAGTGCCTTGGCAAGCTCGGTTTTACCTACTCCGGTGGGGCCAAGGAATATGAAGGAGCCTATAGGCTTTCTCGGGTCCTTCAAGCCCGACCTTGCACGAATTACTGCATTGCTTACTGCTGTAACCGCTTCGTCCTGACCTACCACACGCTTGTGCAGAAGTTCTTCAAGGTTTAAAAGCTTATCCCGTTCATTCTCCACCAGTCTTGTTACAGGTATCCCTGTCCATCGTGAAACAATTTCAGCAATTTCCTCCTCGGTAACCTCTTCCTTCAGCAGTACACCTTCGTTCGATTTCTTACGCTGTTTTTCCTCCTCAAGGCTCCTCTGGAGTTCAGGAAGCCTTCCGTGCTTCAAGACTGCCAGCTTGTCAAGGTCGTAGGACCTTTCTGCTTCTTCTATCTGCCTTTTTACCTCCTCAATCTGCTCCTTTAATTCCTTCTCTCTTTTTATATTCTCTTTTTCCATCTCCCATTGTGCTTTCATGCCGTCAGATTTTTCCTTCAGGGATGAAATTTCCTTCTCCAGGGTTGAAAGTCTTTCCCTTGAAGCTTCGTCTTCTTCCTTTTTAAGCGCCTGTCGCTCAATTTCCAGCTGCATGATTCGCCTCTGTATTTCGTCCAGTTCAGTGGGCATGCTGTCAATTTCAGTCCTTATCATAGCCGCAGCTTCGTCCATCAAATCAATGGCCTTGTCGGGAAGGAAGCGGTCGCTGATATACCTGTTTGACAACACACTGCATGCAATGATGGCGCTGTCGGTAATTCTGACTCCATGATGGATTTCAAAGCGCTCCTTAAGGCCTCTTAATATGGAAATGGTGTCCTCTACTGTGGGCTGATCCACCACAATGGGCTGGAACCTTCTCTCAAGGGCTGCATCCTTTTCGATATACTTCCTGTATTCATCCAGCGTGGTTGCACCTATGCAGTGAAGCTCTCCTCTGGCCAGCATAGGCTTTAATATATTTCCTGCATCCATTGCCCCTTCCGCTTTTCCTGCTCCCACAATGTTGTGAAGCTCATCTATAAATAAAATGATCCGCCCATTTGACTTGTTGACATCATTGAGTACAGCCTTAAGCCTTTCTTCAAATTCACCCCTGTATTTCGCCCCTGCAATCAGTGCACCCATGTCAAGGGCGAAAATAGTCTTATCCTTTAAGCCCTCGGGGACATCCCCCTTCAATATCCTCTGAGCAAGTCCCTCCACTACGGCAGTCTTTCCGACACCCGGTTCGCCAATCAATACAGGGTTGTTCTTGGTTCTTCTGGAGAGTATCCTTATGGCCCGCCGGATTTCAGCATCCCTGCCGATAACAGGGTCAAGCTTTCCGCTTTTTGCAAGCTCCACCAGGTCACGTCCGAACCTTTTTAAAGCATCATAGGTTTCTTCCGGGTTTTTTGATGTAATTCTCTGGTTGCTCCGTACCTTGCCAAGAGCCGCCATAAATTTCTCCAGTGTAATCCCAAAACGTATGAATATGGTCTGTGAAGGAGTATTCTTTTCCTTCAGCAGCGCCATATAAATATGCTCCACGCTTGTATACTCATCCTTGAACCGCTTCGCCTCATCCTCCGCATGGATCAGGACTTCGTTGAAGCGCCTTGTGGCATACAGGCTTGAGGCTCCGCCACCGTATACCTTTGGTAGCTTTTCAAGCTCTATCTCAATATCCTTTATATATAGCTGGACATCCTGCCCCATATATCCTAAGAGCTTTGGAATAAGGCCGTCCTCCTGGGCTGCCAGTGCAAGGTGGATGTGCTCTCCGTCCACCTGCTGGTGTCCCATTCTAACTGCTATGTCCTGAGCTGCTGAAACCGCAGCCTGGGCTTTTTCTGTGAATTTATCTATATTCATGGCTTACTCCCTCCTATTCTTTTACATAGCCCTGACCCTTGATGCCTGCCTGAGCTTTTCATAAAGCTCCTTCATTTCGTTGGTCAGATGGCTTGGGTTTACAATCCGTATTTTGAGGTATAGATCTCCTCTTCTGCCTGTTCTGTCCACATACCCTTTTCCTGAAACACGTATTTTGCTGTCGGTTTGTATTCCTGCCGGTATCTTTACTAAAATCCTGCCATCTATGGTATCAACCGCTGTTTCGCTGCCCAGGGCAGCATCCCACGGCATTATATTCACTGTCATTGTCAAATCGTTACCCTCAAGAGTAAAGCGTTCACTGGGCTTTATCCTGAGGGTAAGAAATAAATCTCCGTTTTGTCCTCCATTAAAGCCTGCCTCTCCTTGCCCTTGAAGTCTTACCCTTTCTCCGTCTCTCACACCCTTGGGGATTTTAAACGAAAGGCTTTTTGTTCCACCCTGTCCCCTGATAGATATCCTTTTTTCCACTCCTTGAAAACCTTCCTCGGGAATGATTTCCAATTCCGCCTCAATATCTTCCCCATGATATGAAGACCGTCTGCTCCTGTTATTTACACCTGCATGGTCAAAAAAGCTGTCAAAGCCAAAGCCTCCTCCTCCAAAAAACATATTGAAGAAGTCGCTGTGATCCATTCCCCCGCCTGTCCTGAACTCATACTTCACATTCTTTCCAAACCCGAACTGTGACGGGTCAAAATCATAGCCGTTCTGGAAATTGTATTCATTACCGAAATTATCGTATTTTTTTCTCTTCTCAGGGTCACTCAAGACCTCGTATGCCTCGTTGACATCCTTAAATTTTTCCTCTGCCTGCTTGTTTCCGGGATTGGTATCAGGGTGATATTTTTTTGCAAGCTTCCTGTAGGCCTTTTTTATATCCTCCTGGGAAGCATTTTTATCAAGTCCTAAGATGCTGTAGTAATCCTTGTACTGCATGAAGTACACCTCCTTCCGTTTTGTTTATGAACCATACCATATATATTTTGTATGCATCAATATATTTTATGCCTCCTCATCCCGGCTTCCTGCCAGAAGCACCAGCCTAATAAGGTTTGCCATTGCTACTGCGGCAGATGCAACATATGTCATTGCCGCGGCTCCCAGCACTATCTTTACCGGCTGTACTTCAGCATAATTCAATACATATTCACCCTTCAGCATTTGTATAGCCCTCTTGCTGGCATTGAACTCAACCGGAAGCGTTATGAGGTAAAAGGCTACAGCTCCAATAAAAAGAATGATCCCGAGCTGTAACAGATACGGCATGTTAAGCATCAGTCCAAACATAGCAAGATACGGTCCCACTGCCGAGCCTATGTTTGCAACAGGCACAAGGCTGCTCCTTAGTACCAGCGGCATATACCCTGCTGCATGCTGGACTGCATGTCCTGTTTCATGGGCGGCAACCCCGAGGGCTGCCAGAGACGTGCTGTAATATACACTCTCTGACAGCCTTACTGTCTTGGTCCTGGGGTCGTAATGGTCGGTCAGCTCTCCTGGGACAGGTTCCACACCAACATCGTAAAGACCGTGACGATCAAGGAGCATTCTAGAGGCCTGTGCTCCTGTCATATACCGGTTGTTGGGCATATCGCTGTATTTTCTAAATATACTTGTTACCTTGAACTGGGCAAACAACGAAAATATAAATGCCGACAATACAAGGATTATATAATACATATCCATAAGCATACCTCCCTCCTATCACATGCCTTTCTAATTATCCGGCTTTGTTCATCCCCTGGTGCATTAAAAGCAGTAATAGAGGATTTCTTTTGGTGAAGCCGTCCGTTATTAGCGTTCTTCTGAGAAGGTTAGCGAAAGCTTCACCTTACTGCCATTTCTGACCACCGTAACATCTACACTGTCTCCCGCTTTATAGTTCTTCTTGATATTGTCCACCTCTTTCATGGTGCGTACATCCTTGCCTGCTATTGAAACAAGAATATCTCCTTTTTGAATTCCTGCTTTAGCAGCACCGCTGTCAGGTGTAACCTCAAGAATGTAGATACCTACCGGAAGATCATACTGGCGTGCAATTGCATCTGTAATTTCTCTTCCTGATATACCTATAAACGGTCTGCCCTTGACATACCCGAACATCATCAATTGGTCGACAATGGGCTTCGCATCGTTGATGGGAATGGCAAATCCAAGTCCCTCAACACCTGAAACCGATATTTTCACTGTATTGATTCCAACAACCTGCCCTCTTGAATTGACAAGAGCACCGCCGCTGTTGCCAGGATTTATGGCAGCATCCGTCTGGATCAGGTTCAAGGTTTTGTCATCAACGCTCACAGTTCTGTTAAGAGCACTGATTACACCTGCAGTTACTGAACCCTGGAACTCAAGGCCTAATGGATTTCCGATTGCAACTGCCAGCTCGCCGACCTCAAGGGTTGCTGAGTCTCCGAGTTCTGCCGCCGTCAAATTATCCATATCGATTTTTATCACCGCAAGGTCATTTTTGGGATCGCCACCGATAAATTTTGCCTTTGCTTGCCGTTTATCAGCCAAAAATACTTCCAGTGTCGTATTTTTGCTTCTCGAATTCTTCGGGTCAGCATACTGAACAACATGGTAGTTAGTCATTATATATCCATCTGCGGTTATTACAATCCCCGAGCCTTCAGCCTTGGATTGAGCCATTTCATCATCAAAATACCAGCTTCGCGGGCTTTGTGTCAGCATTCTTATACCAACAATGGAAGGCCCGACCTTCTTTGCTATATTAGTAACAGAAGAGCCGCTATCTGATGCAAGCTTCAATGCACTCTCAAGGTTTACCGCTCTATTCCCTATAACCGTATCCGCTTTTGCCTGGTTTGCTGACAGCATGGTTAGCTCTTTTATATCGTTGGAAAGCTTCATATATAATCCGCCACCCACCATAAGACTTGTCAATATGCAGCATACCAGCACCAAAGCGACAGTCCTGTATACTCTTCTGCCATCCCTGCTCCGGTCATCATATTTACCATCCCTTCTGTAAGCAGAGTTAAAATTCATAAATTTTTCATAATTGTCATAGCCTCTTTTTAGGAGTCTTTTACTGAAAAACCTCATGCCTATCACCTCTCTTAACCTATGTATACTTTATATAGCTGCAAACCCCTTATCATGAAGATAAAGGGGCTTGCAGTCTTTCCAACATACATCGGGCAGTAATTATGAAATATCGATTTTCCTTCCCTTGGGTTTGGTTTCTTCCTTTTTTGGGAGTATCAGTGTGAGAATACCATTTTCATGCTTTGCCGTAATCTTGTCGCTGATAATATTCTCAATGGAAAAAGACCTGACCATGGAGCTTGTTCTTCTTTCCCTTCTTAAGTAATTATCCTTCTTTTCCTCTGCCTTTTCATCCTTCTTCACGCTGATTGTCAGTCTGTCGTCATGAACCTCCAGGTTGATTTCGTCCTTTTTAACCCCTGGCAGCTCTGCCTCAAGGATATATTCCCTGTCATTTTCACTGATGTCCACTCTCATCTGTCCGCTGTTATTGAAGTGAGATGGAAAAACCGTGTCGTTGAAGAAATTTTCAAATACCCTGTCCATATCAAAGAGATCGAACAGACTGCCATTTTTTCTTTGTACTCCATTGTTTTTCCTTTCAAACGGTATCAAGCTTGACATACATAACACCTCCATAATGATTGAATTAAAGTTTAGCTTGTGGTTTTATTTAATATCAATTTTCCTGGTTTTTTGCTGTACCTGCTCCACCTTGGGCAGTGTAACGGTGAGAATTCCATTCTCCATTTTGGCGGATATCTTATCCGTTGCAATATTTGAAATTGCAAAGCTTCTTTCCATTGCCAGCGCTTTTCTTTCCTTCCTTACATATACGTTTTCAGCTTCTCCCTTCTGTTCCTTTCCTTTAACCGAGATAGTAAGCCTGTCTTCTGTTGCATCTATATGGACATCTTCCTTGCAAAAGCCTGCAAGCTCTGCCTCGAGAATAAATTCCCTTTCGGTTTCCCTGATGTCCACTTTCATCTGGCTGCTGTTTCTGTAGAAGGAAGGAAGAACCGCATCGTTGAAGAAATTCTCAAAAATGCTGTCAATGTCAAAATAGTCACCGTTTCTCCTTTGAACACCTCTGCCCTTTCTTTCAAATGGAACCAATCCGAACATAAACAACACCTCCAATCATCTCAGTTCATTTTTATTCTTATTCGTTCCTTACACTATTAGTTATACAATTTTCATATTGCTTTTTCAACTTTCGACTTTGACTATCTTTGACTTTTATTTGCACTGAGTTTGATTTTTATAAGTTTATCTTCTGAAATCTCAAAATTTCTTAATTTTTTGGAATATTTTATCTTATAAAGGGTTAAGTATTAAAGCTACACTTTAAAGGACTTCTGTCTGTGAAAATACGCCGATATTTTAAAGTCACCAATGCTCTGCCTTACGGTATCCATTCTGACCAATGCTTTAGCGGTATGGATTATTATCATACCAAGCAACAGCACGGCAATAATCTGCTTGATTGGCTGAGCTGCTGCATTCACATATATCGAGAGCACAGGCTGCAGGACTGTCAACTGCACATATGCAAGAATTCCCCAGAACAAGGAAAACTTAAGGCAAATCCGGCCATGCAGGTTCAATACCTCTCCACTGTAATCCCAAGCCTTGATATCCAGGAGCTTTTCCATAACGTATCCTGTTACATACTCCAGAAAGGTTGTAATAACTACTGCTGAAGCTATACTCATGTAAAAAGGCATTGACCCGGACTTGATAAACCTATCAAGCCCCAAAATCAATAGAGCTCCAAATCCATAGATGGGACATATGGGTCCGGCCAGAAAACCCCTGTTTACAAACCGTTTTTCCTTGTAAGCAGCATAGGCAACCTCAACAACCCAGCCAACAAACGCATACAGCATAAAGTAGATGACAGTATCATAGAAGCCGCCCCACATATATCTTCCTCCTTCCGCTCCACCTTCATGGGAGGAAAGCCAGCCACCAGTACCTCCAGTACCTCCAGTGGCTGGCGTATATTTCCTATCCCACTATAAGTCTTAATAATCCATATCACCAGCAGGCATAGAAGGTGCTTTCTTCTTCTCAGGCTTTTCAGCTACAGCACTTTCGGTAGTCAGAATCATAGCTGCCACCGAAGCCGCATTCTGTAGCGCAGACCTTGTAACCTTGACAGGGTCTACAATACCGGCCTTGAACATATCCACATACTCTTCCTTAGCCGCATCAAAGCCTATTCCTTTATCGTTGTTCTTCACTTTTTCAACAATAACTGAGCCATCAATCCCGGCATTTATTGCAATCTGGCGGAGAGGCTCTTCAAGAGCCCTGAGTATGATGGACGCTCCAGTCTTCTCATCCCCATGGAGAGTGTTAACCAGCTCTTTGATGTCTGGAAGTGTATTGATATATGCTGTACCGCCGCCTGGAACAATACCTTCCTCCACAGCAGCCCTGGTTGCATTCAAGGCATCCTCCACCCTGTATTTCTTTTCCTTCATTTCTGTTTCGGTAGCTGCTCCCACTCTGATGACAGCTACACCTCCCGCAAGCTTAGCCAGTCTTTCGTTGAGCTTTTCCTTGTCGTAGCTTGAGGTGGTAAGCTCGATCTGCTTCTTGATGGATTCCACCCTGTCACGGATGGCCTTGGAATTTCCTGCACCATTTACAATAATGGTGTTTTCCTTTTGCACCTTGACAGATTTCGCCTTACCAAACCATTCTAGCTTGATTTCCTTTATGTTCATGCCAACCTCTTCTGATATGACTTCACCGCCTGTAAGGATAGCAATATCCCGAAGCATTTCCTTCCTTCTGTCACCAAAGCCCGGTGCTTTCACAGCCACACAGGTGAATGTGCCACGAAGCTTGTTGACCACAAGGGTTGCCAGTGCATCCCCTTCCACGTCCTCTGCGATCAGGAGCATTTTGCCGCCGTTTTTTACTACCAGCTCAAGGGCAGGAAGCAAATCCTGAACATTGTTTATCTTTTTGTCGGTAATGAGGATGTATGGGTCTTCCAGTAAAGCCTCCATTTTTTCATTGTCTGTAACCATATAGGGAGATACATAACCTTTGTCAAACTGCATTCCCTCGACAACTTCAATAATGGTGTCAGATGCCTTGTTCTCTTCAATGGTGATAACTCCCTCTGCTGTTACCTTTTCCATTGCATCTGCAATAAGCTGGCCAATTTTTTCATCCCCTGATGAGATGGTGGCTACAAAAGCCATGTCATCCTTGCCCTTCAGCTTCTGGCTGTTCTTTTTTATGCTTTCAACCGCTTTTTCAACTGCCTTTTCCATTCCCTTTTTCAATATAATGGGATTAGCCCCGGAGGCAACATTTTTAAGCCCCTCCCTCACAATAGCCTGTGCAAGAAGTGTAGCTGTGGTTGTTCCGTCACCGGCAATATCATTTGTTTTGCTGGCAACCTCCTTTACAAGCTGCGCCCCCATATTCTCATAAGGGTCTTCCAGCTCAATTTCCTTTGCTATGGTAACACCATCGTTGGTAATGGTAGGAGAACCGTATTTTTTCTCCAGCACCACATTTCTTCCTTTGGGTCCCAAGGTAACCTTGACGGCGTCTGCAAGCTTGTTTACACCTGCTTCAATGGATCTTCTCGCCTTTTCATCAAATGCAATTATTTTTGCAGCCATTATAAATCAACCTCCTTACTCGATTACTGCCAGGATATCATCCTGCTTCGCTAAAAGATATTTTTCGTTATCCAGCTTGACCTCTGTTCCGGCATATTTGCTGTAAAGAACCCGGTCACCTTTTTTCACAACCATTTTAATTTCCTTTCCATCCTTCACCTCACCCGGACCGATTTCAACCACCTCAGCCATATAGGGCTTTTCCTTGGCGTTGGACGGAAGCACAATTCCGCTTTTTGTTGTTTCTTCACTTTCAATTTCCTTCAAGAGTACCCTGGTACCCAGCGGTTTAATGTTCATAAATCAACCGACTCCTTTCGTATGCTTTTTATTTAAATTTAGTATATTGTTAAAAGCTTGATGCTTTTAAGCCACCTTCAACGGGCAGATTGAATCGGATATTTCCTTTTTTATCTGCTCAAGACGCTCGGGAGTTCTGGCCTCGCACCGCACGATAAGCTCAGGACCTGTATTTGACGCTCTGACCAACCCCCAGCCGTCACCAAACTGTACACGAACTCCATCTATATCAATGATGTTATTGCCTGAAGCCTTAAAATATGTTTTTGCCTTGCCCACATAAAAGAGCTTTTCTTCCTCTGTGCACTCAACCCTGATTTCAGGGGTTGCATAGGTTTTAGGCACATCTGCCAAAAGCTCGCTTAAGGACTTGCTGCTTCCAGACAGGATTCTTAATAGCCTTGCACATGCATAGAATGCATCATCATACCCGAAATACTCATCCGCAAAGAACATATGTCCGGACATTTCTCCGGTAAATACTGCATTAATTTCCTTCATTTTTGCCTTTATGAGAGAATGGCCGGTCTTGTAGAATATAGGCTGCCCTCCGAGTCTTTTTACCTCGTCCACCAGTGTTTCGGAGCACTTCACCTCAACAATGGCAGGAGTGCCTGGGTGCTTGGGCAGTATCTCCCTCCAGAAAAGGATCATCAGCATGTCTCCCCATATGATGTTACCCTGGTTGTCAACAACCCCAAGCCGGTCTCCATCCCCGTCAAAGCCTACCCCAAGATCTGCCTTGTTGGCCTTGACAGCCTTTATTAAATCCTTTAGGTTTTCCGGCTTTACCGGGTCGGGAAAATGGTTGGGGAAATCCGGGTTGGAATCGCAATAAAGGGGTATAGCCTCACAGCCCAACTCCTTAAGAAGCTTGGGTGCAAAAAGCCCCGCTGTACCATTGCCGCAGTCTACCACAACCTTGAGCCTACGTCCCGGAAGCTTGATTTTTTCCTTTACCATACTTATATAGTCCTTCACAGGAGATTGTACAGTCAGCTTTCCCTGTCCGCTATCAAAATCATCCTCTTGAATCATCCTTTTGATATCCTGTAGCTCTTCACCATATAATGTCCTGCCGTCATACTGCACCTTGAAGCCGTTATATTTTGCAGGGTTATGGCTTGCCGTAATCATAATGCCTGATTTTATGTTATATAGGTGTGTGGCGTAGTAGAATATGGGGGATACCACCACTCCGATATCCTTTACATTTATGCCTGTATCCAGAAGCCCCTTTACCAAGCTGTTGAAGAGCTCGGGAGAGGATTTCCTGTTATCCTTACCTACAACAGCTTCTATCTCCCCTTTTCTTTTGATATAGGTTCCAAAGGCTTTTCCGATAAGCTCTGCGTCCTTTGCCGTCAAATCTTCATTGTATATACCCCGTATATCGTATTGTCTGAAAATTCCTTCGTTTATACTGCTCATTTTGCCTCACTCCTTTTCTCACACATTAACCTCAGATATTTTCATATACGATATTACATACGAAACAAGGCTTTCCGCTCCCATATTCAGGTTTACACCCTGCTGGGTCAGTCCGTCATAGCAGCCTCCCGTTTCGCTGTCGACAAGGCTGATTCCCTTGGAGTTGACACCCTCGTACCATGCATGACAGCTTTTCGCCTTATGTAAATATTTCTTTTTTCCGGTTGCTTCATAAGCCTCCAGATAGGTTAAAACTCCTTCACAGGCTTCCACCGTCTGCTCATCGAACTCAGCCGGGTGCCCTCCCTTCAAAAGCCATCCATTACAGCCTACAGGCTTGAAATATCCATCCTTAAAGGTTACCCCGCCAAGAAACTCCAGGCTTTCCTCGGCTATATCAAGAAATCTCTTTTCTCCTGTAGCCCTGTAAGCAGATATGAGCGACCATGGAAGAACATTATTGCAATATGCTACAATATTCTCAAACCACTTCCAATCTCCGTCCCTGTACTCCTCATACTGGCGGCAAAGGGACTGAGCTGCTTCAAAAACAAGCCTTCTCGCATCTTCGCCTTCAAGGTGGGAAAGACCTATGATGGAATATGCCTTTGCCCTTGGTGAATTGAGAGAAGTCACATGAGGCATCGCATTTTTTAGTATATGTGCAAGCCCGTACTTAACCCCTTTAGGGGTATATTCATTGAAAAGCGCAAATCCCAACGCCCACAGACATCTACCAAAGCAATCCTCCGAGCCTTCCTCCTCAAGCCATTTCCTGTCATAGCTCATAAAGTTTTTAAATTTGCCCTCTTTATTTTGTGCGTTTAATATAAAGGATGCATACCTATAAACAAGATCAAGGTATTTCTTCTTTTCATATCTGCCATACAGCATCAGTGCCATAATCAATGCTCTGGCATTGTCATCAGTTGTATAGCCATGGTTCGGGTCTGGAATGGAATATTTTGAGTGCTGCAGCATTCCGGTATCATCGGTTAGCCGGAAGATGTGGTCGTCCTTCAAAACTTCACTAATATAAAGCCTTCCCATCATACCACCATGCTGCCCACAAGCTTCATTTCTTCAAGAGTATCTATAAAGAGCTTTGTATAATGATTTGCAACATTACCCCACATCATAGTCCTGCCAACACTCAAGGTCCGTCTTTCCATTTCCTTTTTAGCTTCTGGATTTTTTAATACATACTTGATATGTCTTGCCAGTGAATGGGCATCGTTAAACTCTGCCAGAAGTCCTCTGCCCTCTGAAAGCATTTCCTTTGCATAACTGTAAGGTGTGGATACTATGACCCTTCCATACCCGACAGCGTAAGCCAGGGTTCCGCTGACTGCTTGATCTTTTCCAAGGTACGGTGTCATGTAGATGTCCGACAACTGGAGATAGTGTATAATTTCATCCTTTGAAAGGTATTTATCTACAAACCATACATGCTCCTTTATTCCTAGCCTGTCTACCAATTCCATCAGCTTTTCCCTGTATTCTTCGCCCGACTCTTTTTTTACACATGGGTGTGTCTGTCCAAGAATCAGGTAGACAATGTCCTTATGCTCCTTAGCCACCTTTGCAATGGCTTCTATGCCATATTCCAGCCCTTTGCCTGGACTTAAAAGTCCGAAGGTGCTGACAACGCTACGACCCGAAAGACCTTGCTTTTCTTTCAGAGTATCTCTTGACTCGAGAATCCTGTAGGGTACACCATGGTGTATCACCTCTATTTTTGACGGGTCTATACCATAAACCTTCTCAAGGATAGGCTTTGTATTTTTTGCCATAGTGATAATCTTAGCACTTTTTTCGCCAAGCAGCTCCAGTATTTCCCTTTGCTTTTCAGAAGGTCTGGGAAGTACTGTGTGAAGTGTGGTGACAAATGGTATTTGCAGGTTGTCAACCAGGTCAAGTATGTATTCGCCTGCCTCTCCACCAAATATGCCGTACTCATGCTCTATTACAAGAAGCTCTATATTTGAATTGTTAATAGCCTCTGCTGTGTTGATATAGCTTTCCCTGTCATGCTGCCAAAGCTCCATGATAACCCTGTCGCTGTAGCTGTAATCATTATTACTCACGGCGATAACCTTTGGCTTATTTAAAAGACTAACGTTATCAAGCTCCCTTACAAGGTCCTGGGTAAAGGTTGCAAGTCCGCATTCCCTTGAAGGGTAAGTACTTAAAAATGCCACATTCCGTATTCTGTTTGAAACCATGCCCAAACCTCCTTTTTATTGTTGTAAGAGACACACCTCTCTGAAAGTATTCCTTTTACGTTGAGGAATGTCCACATTTTTTCGCTAAAGCTGTCTTTTCTACACTGCTATCGGATGACTGAAGTTTTCTGTCAAAACAGTATTATACTCTTCACTATTTCGATCAACTCTGCAATTGGACATAACCACTGAGTTTACAACCGATGCTCCGCCTCCGACATGAACATGATCCCAGACCACACTTCCTACAACCTTGGCACCCATGCCAACTGAAGAGTCATCGCACAAGGCAGTATCCGGGCCTATAACTGCAAAGGAGCCGATTTCAACATTATCCCCTATATACACTGGCCCGATTATCTTTGCGTTATGGCTTATCTTCGCCGTCTTGCTGATGCATTGCAGATTTTTGTTAAAGTCATGGTTACCAATCTGCAAATTCCCTTCAAGGATATCATTATGAGCCTTAAGGTATTTTTCGGGTGTACCCAGGTCAAGCCAATAGGAGCACCGGTTATAAACTGCTATCTTAAATCCTTTTTGAAGGAGCAGCGGATATGTTTCCCTTTCAATGGACACTGCCCTTCCAGAAGGAATTTCGTCCAAAAGCTGCGGTTCAAATATATACACACCTGCATTGATCAGGTTGGAGCTGCTTTCATGGGGCTGGGGCTTTTCCTTGAAGGCAGTAACGAATCCGTTTTTATCATGCTCAATCACTCCATAGGCTGAAGGATTGTCAACCTGCGTTACCGCAATGGTTGCAAGGGCTCCCTTTTCCTTGTGGAAACGTATCATTTCAGAGATATCAATGTCGCTTAGGATATCTGCATTAAATACCAGGAAGGTGTCATTGAAAAATCTCTGTGCATTTTTGATTGCACCAGCGGTGCCCAAAGGCACATCCTCGGAGATATAGCTGATTTTCACTCCCAGTTTTCTTCCGTCTTCAAAATACTTCTCAATTTTATGAGGCTTGTAGCAGGTGCTCAGTACAATCTCATCAACACCATGCTTTTTAAGGTTTTCAATATTCCTTTCTAAAAGAGGCTTGCCCATAATTGGCACCATTGGCTTAGGCAAGTCATCTGTAATTGGTTTTAATCGGGTTCCTAACCCACCTGCTAAAAATAATGCCTTCATATGTATTCCTCCCATCTTAGTCAGTTAGTATATAATTACATTATTGCATTATGTGTAATACAAGCTTTACATATTAGCTTTTGGCTCAGGACACTTTTTGATATATTCCAGCAAATCCTTCAGATTGGTGGTTGCCATGGCAATACAGGTGTCTGCTGCACCATAATACATCTTGATTTCCCCTGTTTTTTCGTCATATACCCACCCACAGGGGAACACTACATCATCTACGTCCCCTTCTCTTTCATAGAACTCATGGGGGCCAAATACCCACTCATCACTTCTCCGCAATACCCTGAAGGGGTTTTCAAGGTCCAAAAGGGCGAGTCCAAGCCTGTATATGGCTCCGGCTGCAGTCTGTCGTACTCCATGGTAAAGTATGAGCCAGCCTTCAGGAGTTTCAAGGGGAGGTGTGTTAAGTCCCACCTTGTTTGCATCCCACCATCCGCCTTGTCTTGCATCAATCAGTATCTGGTGTTCTCCCCAATATTTAAGGTCATCCGACCGTGACACCCATATATGAGCACCCGGTCCATGGTGTGCAGGAATGGGTCTATGTATAAGCAGCCATTTACCGTTAATTCTTTTCGGGAACAGTGCAGCATCCTTGTCCTCCGGCGGCATTACAGGTCCCAATCTCTCATAGCTTTCAAAATCCTTCGTTAAGGCCATTGAAACCAAGGGGCCGCCTTTTGAGTAGGCAGTATATACAACAGCATACTTCCTAAGCTCCTCCACCCAGGTAATCCTCGGGTCCTCAATACCCCATTCCTCCTCGGGATATCTCTCCGAATCAGGCTCGAGGGTGGGCTTTTCATCTATCACCCAATTGTTTATACCGTCATCGCTGACAGCCTTCGTTAGATGAGAAAATCCTCTCCTATCCTCAACCCTTGCCAGAAGCAGAACCTTGCCGTTATACATGGTTGCTGCAGGGTTAAATACTGTATTTGCAGCATAGGGCCAATCCTTTGATGAGAGAATTGGATTGCCGGGATTCCTTTTAAAAAGCTCCCTATAGGAATGCCTGTCAGAGCTGATAAGCTTTGTCTCAAACCTGTTTGTCATCAGCATTTCACTCCTCTGTACAACATCATCGTAATTGCGTTTTAAGTATTTCATGCGTTTTAATATTCCATAATCAAAAAAGCGCTTTAAAACCCCCTCTAGTTTTAAGATAAAATATCGATAACGAATTAACGCCATAAATATAAGTATCAAAAGTTAAAAGGAATATTAAAACGCTTTATTAGCACTCAACGCCATCGAGTGCTAATAATATTTTATTAAGTTCATTTTTTTCTGTCAAGATATTTTTAAAAAATTTTATAATTTTTTATGTCATTTTTTTTGCTAAGTTTGTTCTCCTTCAAAAATCACATAATAGAAGAAAAGATTTCACGAAATAAAATACTCGTTTTATGTACATACTGTATTCAGAGGTGATGTTATGACTTCACAATTTGAAGTTGACAAGTGGATAGATGAGTTAAAAAAGGATGCTAAGTTTAAAAGTCTTTGGGAATACTCTGAAAAATACGATAGCCCACAAATTGAAAAAATAAGAAGAAAACATATAAAAAAAAAATGGATAATCGGCTCTTCTCTGAATAAATGCTATTTTTTAACCATAGCAACTGATTTAGCTGGCTTTGGACATCTTGACTTAGCCAATTTTAATCATCTTTACAGCAAAATATATATATATTATAGGGAGGCTTTGGTGTAGTTATAAGATATGAAAGAAAGAGGTTATTCCATTAGAGAAATTGACTTTGCAGGAAAGGTATAGTGGTAAGGAGTTCAGTATTGTTGCTCCCGGAACAAGGCTTTCACAATTACCTTTTAAAGCTAAAAAGCTATATAAAAATCAACCTAAACAATTCATAAGGCCAGTTTCCAATGCTTTCGCAGCCCCAGTCCAGGTTCATTAAAGATAATGCATACCCCTATTCAAAATTTAAGATTTTTGAATAGGGGTATGCATTATCTTTAAAAAAAGACCTCAAACAAGAGCAAAACGAGCAAAATTTTGTTTAGAGATTGCCCATAAAACAACGAAAGCCACTGAAATCAGTGACTTTGCATTGTATTAAAAAGTTTGTTATTATTTGTCTAATAACTATAATTTTGATACAATTTAACGGAAATCGAGTTCTGCTAAAAGGTTTGATTAACGCTAAAAAGTATAGAATTTCCGCTAAAAGGTTTGATTATTGCCAAAAGGTTTGAACACCCTTTACTTTATTTTGAACTATTACCATTTGACCTCCATTTACTAAAAGTTTTGTGTCCTCCCGAGATATTGTATACCCTATTAAATCCCTTGTTAATCAGTATATTCTGAGCTGCATTGCCTGTAACACCTTTATTGCAGTATGTAATTGTGATTAAATCTTTGTCCATTTCTTCAACTCGGTTTCTTAATTTTTCATGTGGAATATTAACAGCCGTATCAACATGGTCTTTATCATATTGCTTTGAAACTCTTGCATCCACCAAATTATATTTTTCACCGGAAGTAATAAGAGTATCAAGCTCCTTGGCTGTAATTAATGGGCGTCCCTTATTAATTGCATTGTCAAGAATCATACCCGTATACATGACAGGGTCTTTTGTGGTTGAGAAGGGTGGTGCATAAGCCAAGTCCAGATGGAACAAGTCCTCTGCTTTAGCCCCAAAGGTTATAGCTGTGACAAATACATCAATTCTCTTATCGACTCCATCTTCGCCAATAATCTGTACGCCCAAAAGTCTACCAGTGTTTCTATCGGCAACAGCCTTGATGACAATCTCTTTACCACCCATGTATTCAGGTTTATTAGGCTTAATATTATGGCACACCTGGACATCCAATCCCAGCTCTATTGCTTCACGTTCTGATAATCCTGTCTGCGCGACAGCCAAATCAAACATCTTAAAAATCCCTGTACCAAGAACTCCTCTGAATTCAAGGGAGCCCCCTGTAACACAATCTCCGGCAATTCTTCCTGTTTTATTGGCAGTAGAACCAAGTGGTCTATAAACTGGTTTACCTGTCACAAGCTGATATTGCTCAATACAATCACCACAGGCATAAATATCTGAGTCACTTGTCTGCATCATTTTATTTACCTTGATGGCTCCAGTGTGACCAAGTTCAAGGTTTGCAGATTTTGCAAGTTCAACATTTGGTCTCACACCGGTAGCTATAATAATTATATCCGCTGGTATTTTTTCTCCGTTTGATAGAAACACCTCATTATCACTTATCTCTATCACTCCGCTATTTGTTAAAACCTTAACACCTTTGCTTTTTAGATGCGCTTCAACATATACTGCCATATCCGAATCGAGTCCCGGTGTCACTTGTGGCAGCTTCTCCACCAGAGTTACCTCTAAACCAATATCGGACAAGTTTTCACATACTTCCAAGCCTATAAAGCCTGTTCCAACAATCACTGCTTTTTGTGGAATATTTTCAGCGATATATGTGGCTATCTTATTCATGTCTATAATATTTCGCAAGGTAAAAACATTACTTTTTTCAACTCCTGGAATGGGAGGAATAACAGACTTGGCACCTGTCGCAAGAACAAGCTTGTCGTAGTTATCAGAAAATACTTCATTTGTTTCCAGATTCCTAACTTTCAATTCCTTTTTTGATGGTTCAATTGATAAAACCTCGTGCCTTGTTCGTATATCAACATTGTATTTACTTCTAAAAAATTCAGGATCACGCGGAGTCAATTCTTCAGCCTTTTCAATATGCTTACCTAAGTAGTATGGCATACCGCACCCTGAGTATGAAATGAAGCTATCTTTTTCATATATAATTATTTCTGCATCCTCGCTATTTCTTCTTGCTTTGGCGGCTGCCGATGTTCCAGCAGCAACCGCACCAATAATCAGTAT
The DNA here is from genome assembly GCF_036567765.1 of Pseudobacteroides sp. Classification (NCBI taxonomy): domain Bacteria; kingdom Bacillati; phylum Bacillota; class Clostridia; order Eubacteriales; family Oscillospiraceae; genus Pseudobacteroides; species Pseudobacteroides sp. Next base: position 142,460 of record NZ_DATCTU010000007.1, on the reverse strand, counting down.
CCTCATACACAATTCCTCCTTCATCAATAACCCTTTAACAGCATGTCACAAAGCTTTTTATCAAACATATTACCTTGTTCCACTACCTTTATTATCTTTTCAACCTCATATTTAACCTCGATTATATCAACAAAAATATTATCTTTAGAAATATCAACAATCACATAAGTCGCATTTGCATTCCCATGCTTTGGCTTTCCTACTGACCCAGCATTTATAAAGTGCTTGACAATTATTTCTCTATGAAAAGGTATATGCGTATGTCCGCAGATAATAATATCCTCCTCTGACTGTTCTGCAAGGACTTTCAGCTTTTCAACATCATCATAGACATATTCATCAATTCTTTCAGGACTTCCATGAACTAATAAAACAATCTTATTTTTAATGGTAAGTTGTAATTTACTTGGCATGTTTCTTAAATATCTTCTATTTTCATCTGTAAGTGTCATATTGGTAAATGCAGCAGACGCATTTGAAACCAGTTCCTGTTCTGACATTCTACTGATAATTTCTGAATTCACCCTCACGCAGGAACCTATATATTTATCATGATTTCCCTGAATGGAAAGAATTCCTCTTTTCCTAACCATCTCAACCACTTCATTTGGAAAAGGTAAATAACCCACCAGATCTCCAGTTGATAAAACGAAATCAACCTTCTTACTATCGATATCCTTTAATACATTTTCGAGGGCAACAATATTGCTGTGAACATCACCTAAAACCGCAAATCTCATGTCCCCACCTTTTTTGGCACTCCGTTATCAGCAAAAAACTTCTTTCTGAAGAAAAGTGCCGCATTTACCAAAGCTATCATTACTGGAACTTCAACAAGTGGTCCAATAACTGCAGTGAAAGCAACATCCGATGCAATACCAAATACTGCTACCGCAACAGCAATTGCCAATTCAAAATTATTACTTGCAGCTGTAAATGCCAGGGTTACCGTCTGATCATATTTAAATCCACCCTTGTAAGACATATAGAAGCTTACAAAGAACATAATTGCAAAGTATATCAATAATGGTATAGCAATTCGGATTACATCACCGGGATTTTTAATGATCTGTTCTCCTTTAGTAATGAACATGATTACAATTGTATAAAGCAAGGCTATTAAAGCCAGCGGAGATATTTTGGGAATAAAAACGTTTTCATACCACTCTTTTGTTTTAGCCTTAATTAAACCAAGCCTTGTTATAAATCCAGCAGCAAAAGGAATACCAAGATAGATAAGCACACTTTTTGCAACTTCCATCATGGATACATCAACAACCTGACCTCCCCATGAAAGACCTAACCATTTAGGAAGAAGGGTTGCAAAGAAATAAATATACACAGTATATAAAAGTATTTGGAATATAGAATTTAGAGCTACCAATGCCGCACAGTATTCATTATCACCTTTGGCAAGGGTATTCCAAACTATAACCATTGCAATACATCTTGCAAGGCCTATTATAACAAGCCCAATGGCAAAACCAGGTTTATCCCCTAGCATTAAGGCTGCTAAACCAAACATTAAAATGGGTCCAATGATCCAGTTTTGAATAAGTGAAAACGTAAATACTTTTTTATTTTGAACAACCTTGCCAATCTCTTCATACTTAACTTTTGCAAGGGGCGGATACATCATAATTATTAGACCAATTGCTATCGGCCATGAAATTGTTCCTGTACTAAAATTACTAAGTGATTTTGCTAAATCCGGGAAGAAGTATCCCCCTACAACGCCTATAGCCATTGCGATAAAAATCCAAAGTGTTAAAAACCTGTCTAAAAACGACAATCTCGCTTTATTTTCATTTTCCATTTGAATAACATTCCCTTCTATATACTTTTAATAATACGCTCAATTGAAGCATCCTCAAGCCACGGTATTGCCACAAAGTTTCCTGCGCTTATACCATTTACTTTTTCGATCCACTGGGTTTCAGCTTCAGCGCGAGCAATTAGCATTGGATTTTTCGTATCTGTCATTGAAAGACATTGATTAACAACCCACCAATTGTTTTTTATCCCGGCACGACCTAAGTCTTCTTTGAGTCTCATGGCTTCAAATACAGGTGTAGCCTCAGGTAAAGTAACAATAACCACTTCAGTTAGTTTGTCATCTCTAAGTCTTGGTAGTAATCTCTGAACTGACACAGGAGTTTCACCCTTTGTTCTTTGAACCTCTCTGTGATAACTTTGTGTAGAATCAAGCAGCAAAAGAGTATGCCCGGTCGGTGCTGTATCGATAACTACAACCTCTTTCTCGGACTTATCAACTATTTCAGCAAATGCTCTGAACACAGCAATCTCTTGAGTGCAAGGAGATCTCAAATCCTCTTCGACATATGCAATGTCATCCTCACTCATAGTTTCACGTGCCTTGCTCAACACCTCATTTTGATATTTTAGTAACTCTTGCTTTTCATCAATTTTGCTGAGGGTTATATTTTCAGCACCTTCTATGACATATTTAAGATGGTCTGCCGGGTCAGTAGAAGTCAGGTGCACCTTAACACCTTTTTTACCCAGAGCAATTGCTATTGTCGCTGCAATAGTTGTCTTTCCAACCCCACCCTTGCCCATGGTGAAAACAACCTTTTTCCCAGTTGTATAAATATCATCAATTAAAGCATTGATATGCTTTAATTCATTTGATTTTATTTCCATGTTAATGTTTTTGTAGCTGTCATTGTTGAAAAATGCTCTTATTTTATCGAGACCTAAAATATTGTAGGAACGAAGTGGAAGTGTATATGTCTTAAATTTCTTTAGTCCTTCAGGCATACTACTTATGGCATTTTGCTGTTTATCAAATATTTTATTTGATAATACATCAGAAGCTTCACCCAAAACTCCATTTATAATTAGAAGCTGATTATTAATGCCTAAATCGCTAAGTTCAAGACTTGAACGTTCAGCTTCAAGTAATGGAGTTTCCTCAGGTCTAGAAACAAGAATCAATGTTGTTTTATCCTTATCTGAAAGGTTTAATACAGCTTCCTTATATATACCTTTTTTAGCTTCAAGCCCTGATAACTGCCCTAAGCAAGATGCACCATGGGTACTTTCACTGATGAAATTACTCCAAGCTGAAGGTAACTGAAGCATACGAAGGGTATGTCCTGTTGGAGCAGTATCAAAAATGATATAGTCATATTTATTTTCTGTTGACTTATCTGTTATAAAGTTTGAAAACTGGTCAAAAGCTGCTATCTCCACAGTGCATGAACCTGAAAGCTGCTCCTCCATATTTACGATAACACTATCCGGCAGTTTTCCCCTGTAAGGAGAAATAACTGACTCCCTATATTCTCTAGCTGCTTCCTCCGGATTAAGATTAGCAACAGTAAGACCTGGGACACCATCGATTGGGACTCCTTTGCCATCAAGTTCTGTATTGAAAACATCCTGTAAATTCGATGCCGGGTCTGTACTAATAAGAAGAACCCGGTTTCCTTTATCCGCCAAATTTACAGCAACGGCACAAGCGGTTGAGGTTTTACCTACACCGCCTTTTCCAGTGAAAAACAAGTATTTTGTTAGATTTATTTTATCTATATTAAAGACTTCAAACATGGTGTTCATCCTAACAACACCCCTTAGGTCCGCAACAGCAGCCTCCACTTTTCTTAGGTTTCTCTGTGTTTATTTCTACTTCCAACCATTTTGTAAGTTCCTCATTAGTAGGATAATCTTTCGTTTTAGCAATTTCACCATCTACAATAGTAACAGGTAAAACGTCCGCTCCCTCTTTTTGAAGAATATCACTTATAACTTTGTTAGAAATAAAATCCTGAGGCTCACTGGATAAACCATGTCTTTTGATGATAATTCCTTTTTCCTTAAGTGTATTAATAGTTGTCGCAATTCTCATAAGTTCAGGGTCAATAGAGGGTCCGCAAACTCCTGTAGAACAACACATTGCAGGGTCAAAAATCTCAATTTTCTTCATAATAAAATCTCTCCTTTAAATTAAATAATTAAATATTACAATCTTTGTTTCCATTTTTCTTGCAAATACAATCTTCCTTTTCATTTGTTATCTCAGTTAAAAATGAGAGAACTACATCTGAATTCTCTTTGTTAAGCGTATATCTCATCCAAGCGCCATCGCGAACTCCATTTACAAGTCCACTATCTACAAGGGTTTTCATGTGATAACTAAGAGTTGATTGGGATATGCTGAATTTTTCCAAAATGTCACAAGCACACATTTCTCCACATGATAACATATCAATAATCTTTAATCGGGTCTCATCTGATAATGCCTTAAACGCAGGAACATATTCAGCATGCGAGTGCTTCATAAAATCGCCTCCATTATATTTATATACTTCGATAACATCGAATGTTCTCGATATGATAAAATAATAGTATCACTCACATCGATAGTTGTCAATGTGATTTGTAAAATTGTAAATTCTAAAGAACAAGAAATCCGCAGGTGATGATGTTAATCACACCATTACCTGCGGATTTAGGCAGTTATTCATTAAAATGTCTTTAACTTTTGAATTTCATTCTTCCTCTAGTACAATTCTGTGCTCTACTAATGCCATTTCTTTAATTCTTGCCTTCACAGTTTTTCTTTGACTAAAAATATTCTCAAGTAAAACTTCTTCTCCCGAAGGAACAACTTTGTCTACTGATTCTAATACTAGTCTTTCGTTTCCATCTTTACCTAATAAATAAACATTTGCTTCACACATCTTAATTACCTCCCATAAAGCTCCTAATCATTTCAATAGCATCTTCTATAAAATGGGGAAGTGGCTCGCTTTTTACTCCAGCCACAAAAATATTACATCTGTTTAATGGTATCAAAACCTTTTTAGCCGAACTTTCTGCAACAGCCTTAGCCATCAAAGGCGATAATTCTCCAAGCATTGAATTGGCAGAAATTATTCCGATACTTCCAATAATCAAATCAACTTTAGGAGCATTTACAACAATAGCATTTTCACCAGAAGCTCCCTCATTAGCTCCAGACTTTAGCATAAGGGCAGTGGCAAGAGCATTAGTTCCTAGAGCAAGTATTTCTATTTCATCGCCAAAGCAAACTCTTAGTTTTTCAACAATTGCCTTCCCAATACCTCCACCTTGACCATCTATAACTGCGATTCTCAATTCGTTTCACTCCAATCATAAATCTTTCAACTATATTATAGCAAAAAAACAAGCAAAATGATTGGATTATTGGAATCAAATCATTTCTTTGAAATCCCGCAAGCAGGACAATTTTGAATAGAAAGAGGGACTTCTAATCCGCAGTTGTCCAGCAATTCGGCGTTTGTTAAAACATCTACTGTTGCTCCATCTGCGACAACTTCGCCTTCTTTTATCACAATAATTCTTTTACAAGTCTCAAACATCATGTCTAAATCATGGCTGGTTATGATTTTTGTATGTTCAAAGCTTTTCAACAAAGCCATGACTCTCCGTCTTGACTTCGGATCTAAAGCTGATGTTGGCTCATCCATAATCAATACATCAGACTGCATTGATAAAACAGTAGCAATAGCTGCAGACCTTTTTTCACCGCCTGATAATTTAAAAGGTGCACGATTTTTTAAATGGGGTATTCCCACCAACTCCAAAGCTTCTAGTACTCTGCTTTCCACTTCCGATTCATCAAGTTTGTAATTTCGTGGACCAAAGGCTACATCATCAAAAACAGAGGTCATAAACAACTGATCATCGGGGTCTTGGAAAACCATTCCCAGCCGCTGCCTTATCATTGGCAATGTCTTTTTAGTCACATGAATATCTCCAACAAGAACTTCACCTTTATCCGGAAAGAGGACACCCATCAGTAACATTAGCAGAGTGGACTTCCCAGCTCCATTGGCACCAATAATACCAACAGATTCACCATGATGAATTGTAAAGGATATATTCTTGACCGCTTCATGTCCATCTGGATATGAAAAATAAAGGTTTTTTACCTCAAGTTTATGATGACTCATCTATTTAATCACTCCTGTAAACAACGAACCTATCAACATAGGTATATTGTAAATTCTCGCTATAATAAAAAATAAACTCCATCCTGTCAGATAAGCAAAATCTTTCAAGCCAACCCTTGAAACATTTCCAGTGTTGTATTCGCCTGTAAAGCCTCTCAAACTCATTGATTGATGTACTCTTTGTGCTCTTTCAAAAGTTCTTAGTATCAATTGCCCTGCAAAAGAACCCCAAACATTTCTATGAACTCCTTTATGTCCGGGTGCCCTCATAGTATAAGCCCGCTGCATTCTGAAAACCTCTTCAATAAGTACAGAAATATACCTATAGGTTAATAGTAGTTGTAAAACAAAAATCTTAGGGATTTTGAGCATTCTTAATGCTGTAGCCAGTTTATCCATTCCTGTAGTTGCAACAAGCAGTATGCTGACTACAACCGTCAAACCACATTTTATAAAAATTGAAAGGAATGTAATCCAGCCTCGTGATATGGCAACTCCGCCAATCAACAGAGTATAATTATCAAACAACGGATTCAAGATACCTATTCCAATAATAAAAGGCTCGACAAGCAAAACCCTTTTTAGAATTGGAGCTACAGGTAATTCCGCAAATGTAAAAATTAGTACCGGATAAAAAACATAAGGCAAAAGGCTTCCAATTTCATACCTTCCAAATGAAACAACCATAACCAAATAAACTATTGTGGTTACAAGCTTAACAAGTGGATGCACTCTATGTATGGAAGATTCCTTCTGCGCCAAATCATCCAGAAGCCTCATATTATATAATGAACTTATCATCTTAGACATATAAAACCAAATCCTATACAAAATTTAAGGGCAGGGTTTTATGCCCCGCCCAGGATGCATGGGCGAGCAGCAAGCATACTTGCTTGCGACCAGCCCAGCTTTAATCATGCGGTAACTTTTCTTTTCTTCCTTTTGGTCATGCTAATAATTAGCCCCATTAATGCTGCCAATGCAAGTGTCATTGTTCCACCCACTATGCCGGAAACACTTGTGCCTGCATTAACTGAAGGCCATGCATTTTCTTCTGTCGCTTGATTTTCACTATTTTCACCTTCATTTGTTTTAAAGCTGTAATTAGGTAAAAATGCTGTTTTGCTTTGTACTTCAGACAATGTTTTATGTATTCCATCTTGTGCTTCAAGTTCAGTTTTCCCTGCGGTTTTAAACATAGACCATTCAAGTCCATCAGGGTTTGAAGAAGCAAACCATGAAAGGGCACCACCAACCACAACTACTGCAATCAACAGTCCCGTCAAAACTTTCTTTATAGATATGTTTCCAAGAGCTTCTCCAATAGCCGCTTTTTCAATGATTTCAGGTCTTGCCCTCCAGACAAAAGTAACAATCGCTGATGTTACAAGACCTTCAACAACACCTATCCCAAGGTGTATTGGTTGCATTAAAAGGACAAATGTTCCAAAAGGCAATTCAGTCTTTCCTGAAAATAGCGTTTCAAGTACAACGCTAAAGGCTCCCATTTGGAGACCAATCAGTGCAGAAGTCATTGATGCCCCAAAAATCCTTTTTGAATTCACACCTTTTCGTGTAAACCACTTGTAAATATAAGGATAGGCAATGAAGCAGGTATAAAATCCAAGGTTAAATACATTGCACCCATATGCAAGCAATCCACCGTCACCAAAGAATAATGCCTGAATAAGTAGAATTGAAGCCATTGTTAGAAAACCAGCATAGGGTCCTAACAATATTGCAAGCAACATACCTCCTCCGAGATGTCCGCTTGACCCTGTTCCGGGTATTGAAAAGTTAATCATTTGAGCTGCGAATACAAATGCTCCCATAACTCCCATGAGTGGGATTTTCTTTTCATCAAGATCGTTTTGAATTTTTTTGATTGAATATGCTGCAACTCCAACAGTAACAGCAAGCATGGTTCCACCCACTACTGGTGAAATCAAGGCATCAGCCATATGCATACTATCGACTCCTTTACAAAATAAAATACCCATGAAGGGTGTAATAAATCTTAGCCCCTTCATGGGTCTGCTTTTATATTTGTTTTGAATCAATCAATACTGCTGAAACCTTCTTGGTCTCAATTCTTAAATAAATATATCACAAAATTTCAATCTTTGTCAAAAGTTTTTTAAAGTTCCAAAATCCCCAAAAAACACTTATCTATCTCATGCCTATAAGCACTTGCCCAAACATACCAAATTTCTTAACTTTCAGATTGACAAACCCTTGTTCTTGAAAGAACGCCATAAGTTCATTCTTTCCATATACTTTTACATCGCCCATTTTCAAATGCGGAAGAACAAGATTTGCTAATTGTCTTGCAATAGGAGGCATATGTATATCAGCCAAATAGATGTACCCACCTGGCTTTAGAACCCTTTTCGCCTCAGATGCAAACCTTTGTGGCTCTGTAAAATGATGAAATGCTGCACAAACCGTTATTACATCAAAGAAAGAATCTTCAAAGGGCAATTTTGAACTGTTTGACGAGACAAACTGCATTTCTGGATATCTACACTTAGCTTCCTTAATCATGTTTTCGGAAATATCCACTCCATAGGCTTGAATTCTATTTTTCCCTGAAAGCATTTTCAGCATGTTGCCATTACCACATGCAACATCAAGAACTTTGAAAGAGTTGTTAAGGTGAATCACATTGGCTATTTCCTCTTTGAATCCTTTGGTAAATCTACCATCAAAGGTATTATCATATTCTGCAGCTATTTTATTATAGTTAATCATTGATTGTTCTGTTTTTTTATCCATATAATTATCCTGTCTCAAAAAATATTGAAAGTATCAAAAGTCCAATAAAAATAATTGTACCATAATATACTCAGGCTGACATGAAAATTCACAATCAATATATGTAAATAAGCCACTATGTGAAATGCTTTAACTTCCACCAGCAGCTTATAAATATGTGTACAGAAGCACTACACCCTGCATCCGTTTTTTGAATACAAATAACTGTATAAGATTCCATGCCTTATCTCATCAGTAATAATCCCCGTTAGGATATTGATTTGAACCCTATCCTGCAACGCATAGAGTATCTTTCTGTATTTTCTCACAGCGTTTTGTTCTCCTTTAAGAGCTCTTTTTACTCCTTCACAGTAGGATGCAGGCTTCTCAAAGGTTACATCCTGTGGTGGCGGCAGCATCCGTCCTGTCAATTGAAAATAAACCTGTCTGAATAGGCTGAAATGACGGATTTCATCATCACGAATCCCCATGATTATTTCTTTGTCTTCTTCAGAAGGTGCATTATCAATCAGGTATTGATAAAACATTCTATCTTCCGCTTCCCCGGCAACAGCTTCCTGGATTAGCTTTAAAGCACCAGGAACATTTTGGGGATAAGTGTATTCTTCTAATCCAGCCATAGTCTGGGGATTATTCGGCATCTGATATTGTACAGGCATCATCATTTCCGGTGCAGTTTGCGGCATCTGATATTGATTTTGCATCATGCAAGGCGGCATATAGGGCATACTGCTATAACTCTGCATAAAAGAATCCTCCTCGTTATAACTTTACATAATATTTTATGCAGAGAAGATTAAAAAGGTTCTTGCGTCAGGATTATAAATGCGTCCTTATAGAATATGGGAATTAATTATGTTTTCTATTTCCTCAACAATTTTAAAATACTGTTCCTGAAGAATTGCTGACAAACCAAAGGAATACTTAATCTCATATGGTTCAAGGCCAATAAACAGACCTTCAATGCTTTTACCTGTAATTTCAATTTCGCTGAGTAAATGTGAGTCATGAATTGACATTGGTTGTATGGGATTTTTAAAGACTTGCTCAAGAGGAATGATACTTATTTCTCCGGGCCCTTTACTAAAACAAGCTGCATCCACAATAATTATATAGGATGCATTTTCGATTTGATTCAAACAAAAATAAGTATCAGTTTCTCCAATGACATAGCGGATATCGGGATTTGTGTTTCTCTTTTCCAACTCTTCTACTACATACACACCAATCCCGTCATCCAGCATTAACCGGTTTCCGATTCCAAGGACAATCACTTCTTTCATGGTATCACCTGTATGCTTTTAATACACTCCCCCTTTGAATACACATGGGTTGCACAGGATACGCAAGGATCAAAGGAACGGATGATCCTCCCCAGTTCAACCGGGTTGTCAATTCTCTGTATTACAGTACCCACTAATGCTTGTTCAGCGGTTCCTCTTAAATTGTTATTCCCCCTTGTGGAAAGGTTCCATGCAGAAGGGGTTATTATCTGATAAAAAGAAAGCTTTTCTTTATCAATTTTAAGCCAATGTCCAAGAGCTCCCCTTGTTGTGTCTATAAGACCTGCCCCTGAGGAGGAAGTTGGAATAGCATATTCCTTCTGTACAGATACTCCAGGAATTAAGTTTTCTATAAGTATGCTGATGATTTCAGCGATTTTCTTTGCTTCCAGAACCCTCGCAATAGTTCTATCCATTGTTGATATTCCATTTCTATATTCACCGGAGAGCCATTGTCTTGCCAGTGGTCCTACTTCATAGGGCAACCCATTATACCGGGGAGCCTTTACCCAGGAATACGCCTGCCTTTTGCTCATATCTGCTTCCGGCACTGTATCCATAGGCTTATACTCATCCATCTTATCTTGGTACCATGAGTAATCAATCTCCTCAGTTATTTCACAAGGATTAAACACATTCACCTTTCCCTGTGAGTAGACCAAGGGATTAACATAAAGAGTCCCAAGCTCCTTATATCCGTTAAAACAGCCATAGCTCAGAAGGTTTCCATAGCCTCCGCCCATCTTGTAGTAGTCACTGTAATATTGAGCAATGGTGTAAGCATCCGGTATCATTCTACTGACTATAAATTGCTGTATGCTATGTAATATGGATTTGATTTTGATAATTCTGTCAGTCGTTGCCTGAGTAGTAATTCCACCCACAAAAATCCCATGATTATGTGGTGCCTTCCCGCCGAGTACTGCCAGCATTTCATGAGCATTTCTGCTTATATCCAGGGACTCGAAATAGTGTGAAGCTATCTCGTCATTTTTGTGTTTAGGAAGTCTGAAATCATTATGATCCGTCACGTATAGCGGGTACTTGTCTGGCAGCCTAACGAAATCAGGGATGGTGTACTGATAAAAATGTCTGATATGATTTTGTAGAAACTCACACCCATGAAGGATATCACGCAGATACCTTCCTTGCTCGGTTGGAATTACACACATCGCTGCTTCAAGCGCAAGGGTTGATGCCATGGAGTGGGCTGTAGAGCATATGCCGCAGATGCGCTGCGTAAAATATACAGCATCAAAAGGATTTCTTCCTACAAGCATTTTTTCAAACCCACGGAAAAGCAGTCCCTCTGTTTTAACATCCACTACTGTATTATTTTCAATTGTTGCATCGATCTCCATGAACCCGCTGATTCGAGTAACCGGGTTTATAACAATCCTCTTTGTCATTCCTTTACCCCTCTTGTAGTGTTATAGGTGATGAACGGTTCCATTTGATCTGGAAATCCGAACTGGGCACAGCCTATGCATGGTGTGTCATCCTCGATGGGCCAGTTAACATATTGATTCCATTTTCGTATCGGGCAATCTATACGGGTAACAGGTCCCCTGCAACCCAGCTTGAACATGCAGGTGCTTTCTCCCAGTTTTTTTGCAAAAATTCCTTTATCAAAAAATGACCTTCTTGGACAGCGGTCATGGATTAAGGTACTGTAAAACAATAACGGTCTATCTCTGCTGTCAAGCTCGGGTTCACCATATAGAAGGATATGTGCCAGTGTTCCTAAAAACCAGTCCGGATGGCAAGGGCATCCCGGAAGCTTTATGACCTTTCTTTTTAGTACACTTTGAACACTGACACAATCGGCAGGATTTGGTTTAGCTGCAGAAACACCCCCATGAGTGGCACAAGCCCCAAGCGCTATAACATGTGAAGCTTTTTCTCCCAGCATCTTGATTGCCTTAAGGGCAGTAACCGGCTCGCCCTTCCAGCGGCCGATAACATTATATAGACCGTTGTTTCTAGTTGCCACCGCTCCCTCTACTGCAAGAATATACTCTTTATCAGTAGTGTCCATTAATTTCTCCATGGCACTTTCACCTTCAGCTGCCATCAAGCTATTATCATAGACAAAGTCGGTCATCTGAGAGATTAAATATTTGAAATCAGGATTTGACCCATCCAAAAGTGAAATGATATTGCCTGAACAACCTGTTAATTCGAGCCAAACCAGATTCTTCTTAACCAAGGTACCATTCCTGATTTCACCTTCAACTTTATTAAATAAATCCGATGCTGTCTGAAGACGGACAGCATACTCCGGACAAGTCTGTGTTGTATTCATCAAATCAACTTCCCTACTACTTTTAATTTGTTTAATATGGTCTGTCCTGCATGGCATGAGGCAAATTCACTTGTTAAGTCTTTTCCCGCCGTAAGGCCAAAGTGTGATGCAGCAGCCCAGGCAGCATTCTTTGTGACATCATATACTGTTCCGTTTACTGCCACATAAGCAGGATTTCCATCTTTCCCGTTAAACTTCGACAGTTCCTGAAGTGTAAGGTCTCTTTGGTTCTGCTGGTTCTGTTGTGGCAACGCTGAAGAGCTTACCTGCATCTGGTTCATCTGGCAGCATATCATGCCACTTAAAAAATCAATCTCGTTCATTTTTGCCCTGAGTTGGTACAGAAGCATATTTCTGGTGTATATACAGGGAGCTGCATATATTAAATTGATATAGTTCTCCGCTTCAGCGGTAATTGTTTTTATCCTCTCGCATATAGCGTTATCATAGCAATTCATAAAACCCACTCCTACAAATCTATTAGTTCAATTGAAAATTTATTCGTTCAAATAAAAAAGAACAGATATACATAATATAACCTATGCTGTTCTTATTGTTTCAGTTACTCAATTTAATGCATATAAATTTGTACTTTGCTAATGATAACTGTGAGACTTTTATAAAAAAGGATGTGTTTTTATGGCACTATTAGGAAACCCCTTTGTAGCAAACGTACCAAGACAATTGACCAATGAAGAATTAGCTCAAGCCCTTCGGGTAGATATGGCCGGGGAGCTGGAAGCCATTATTGGTTATGAAGCTCATGCAATGGCAACCAATGATGATAGAGTGAAAAAGATTCTTTATCATATTGCTGATGAAGAGAGAAAGCATGTTGGTGAATTACAGCAATTACTTTATATTATCAGCCCCAAGGATGCAACCCAAACAGAAAAGGGCAAACAGGTGGTCGAACAACAGCAGTCCCAGAATTTCAGTACACCTATACAGTAACAGAGTAGGGCCGTGTTCATTTTTTAAGCACAGCCCCTACTTACATATAATTAATTTACTGACTTTTCAAGAAGAATGTTTCTATAATTACCGCCCATCATTAACGCGTCATCTCTTATTATACTAAGCTGCATCCCAGACACCATTACTTCAAACTCTCTATTTATGTCTGTGCCAATGAAGGCAGTTATCTTGCTGACTAGTCTACGTATAATTGTAATTTTCCCTTCCTTTTTCAAAAATTTATCAAATACGATAATCTGTCCATTTCCCTTAAGAATTCTATTCGCTTCGCTTAATACTTTATCTGGATTTTCGGCAACACTAAGTATAAGGTTGAGAATAACAAAATCAAATGTAGAATCTTGAAAATCAACTTTTTCTGCATTCATATTAAGAAACATCACATTTAAATGCCCAGCTTTTTTCCTTGCTCTTTCAAGCATGGACTCTGAAATATCAATGCCTATGCACATGCAATCCTTTGGTATATACTTGATATCTTCCCCGGTGCCAACTCCCATAAGTAAAACCTTACTACCCTTTTTAAATTCAATTGACTTAAAAACTTTAATCCTTGCAGAAGCAAGAATTTTCCCAAAAACCAAATCATATACCGGTGCAAGTCTTTTATACTTTAAAATATTTGTAGAATTCTTCATCATGGCTAATATTCTCCCTTCTTCTTTTATGGATAGTCCTTAAATATTTAATAATCTGTCAAAGCTATCTTTAAAGCTTTTGTATACCGGCATATCTATTCCGTACTTCTCCCCGGCCTCCAAAATATCGTAATACATGGTCTCCATTTCCTCTGGAGAACCAGACACATGCCCCTCAAACATTCTTTTCATATCTTCTGAGTCAAAAAGCTTTTGTGAAAAAGGTACTAATAAAAACAAAGGAAAATAATAGTAACTTGTAGGAGCAATCCTTGCAGGGTTTATACTTTCTGCCCTACAGGTTTCAAATGCTTCTCTCATTCCTATGTATAGTTGTCTCATAATCTCTTTATTGCATACCAATTTTTCATATGTACCAGCCTTGGCATAAGCTCCGAGAATAGTTGCCGCCCAAACATAATGGCAACGGATATAAGGAATAATTTTTGTAGTCACTTTAGGATTTAGCTTTGCCGTTTTAATCAAAGTATAGATTTTATTGAGCCTTTCGGATTTTCTGCCGTCTTTTTCCCCTAACATGGTGTTGGTAAATGAATTGCCAAATATAACACATCTTATTACATTGTCTTCTTTGCCTCCGCCTGCTTTGAAAGGATATCCAAAAAAATATTGGGTTGGCTTCAAATACTGTTCTATAAACTTTTCTTCGCCCGGTCTTATATTCTGAAGAAAAAACACATCTACTCCCTGAGAATTCTCTTTAAGTAGCTCCAAGACTGGAACGAGTTGATCACTCCCAACAGAAACCAAAATCAAATCATACTCTGATAAAAGTTTTGGATTATCAATGAATTTCGGCATATAGTGTACTCTATTTTCAGTACTCTTCGAATGCCTTGTATCAAGGCACTCAATTTCTATTCCTTCTTTTTCATAGAAGTCTTTTTTACCTTTTCGCACATAATGCGTCAATTCACAACCTATTCCTGAAAGTTGCCAAGCATATGTTGTTCCAATTACCCCTGTTCCAATTACCAAAATCCTCATTCAATCCGCCCTCCTTCACAAAAGTATCTGGATTTTCTTTTTGAGTTAATCAAATATACTACTGCATATAAACCTGATATAAATAATATTAAATCCTCATAAACATTAAACATTATTGATTTAGGTAGTCCTGTAAATGCCCACACAAGCAAAAGTAATAATAGCAACTTATTTATTTTTCCTTTTGCTGTACAAACAAGTGTTAGTGCCACTACAACTAATGGACACGGCATTATGAGTGTCACAATTGATGGATATCTGCCCCCTAATACAAAACTTAACACTGGATATAATGCATACAATAAAATAAACAATAACGTAAAAAGCCTTGGAATTTTCATCTTATGCAATTCAAACACCATATTTTTCTTTATTGAATCTACAAGAAATAATACACCGACAAGAATATATAAGGGACCTGCAAAAAACCGTCCAACAGCACTTTGGTCATAAACCCAAAAGAATATGATACCAACCCACGAAAAGACTACAAAAAGGCTGACTTTCAATGCGACTTGCATCCATTCTTTCCCTATAAACAAAGCCATAAGGACAAGGCTCATTAGCATTATAACCATAGGTATCTGCAACCACATGGTCTGCTGATTATAAGTAGAAATTACATTCCAAAACTGTTCCGCAGACTTCATTCTGCATTCACCCCACAATTCTTGTTTTATGCAACCGACCTTATTCTTCCTGTAGTGTAGCAGTTGTCTTTTCTCTTTTTGCATTAATAGCAGTAACAATTGCAGGAAGAAGCGATACAAAAATAATCCCAAATATGACGTAGGTAAAATTGTTTTTTACTACAGGGATATTGCCAAAGAAGTAGCCCCCAAACATGAATATCAATACCCATGCAATTGCTCCAACGGCGTTATAAATTGTAAACTTTACAAAATTCATTTTTCCTATTCCAGCCACAAATGGAGCAAATGTTCTTAATATAGGCAGAAACCTTGATAAGAGTATTGCTTTCCCACCATGCTTCTCATAAAAAGCATGAGCCTTATCAATATATTCCTTCTTCACAATCCGTCTGATAAATTTATACCTCGTACTTTCAAGAATCCGATTTCCAATTGTCTTACCAATGAAATAATTCAAAGTATTTCCGCCTATAGCTGCAATAATAAGAAGTATTAAAGCAAGCTTGAAATCCATTACCCCTGAAGCGCCTAGTGCTCCAATTACAAACAAAAGCGAATCCCCAGGAAGGAATGGTGTTACAACCAGTCCTGTCTCACAGAAAATTATGAGAAACAGTATCAAATATGTCCATGCTCCATAATCCTGCATTAGCTCTGCCAAATGCTTGTCTATGTGTATTACAAAATCAATCAATTGTGTTATTAATTCCATCTTGTCCTCCTCATTTGTTGACTACTATTCACCATTAAATAAATTCTTTAAAAAATTATCCGCAATTTGTTTGAAAAATCCCCTTATCACATTATCCGGAGAATCTCCAAATATAAAATTGATAATTCTCATGAATCCGTCATAAATCTGTGTGTGGTACTTGAATGCCAGGATTGCTGCGATAATTATCAAAACTATAAAAACGGCTACAATAAACAGGCAACCTGTAAGGAGCACCTTTAATGCCTTTTTGCTAAAACGATTCCGTTTCAGATAGTAAAGAATATCTTCAATATCCATATATTCACCACCTCTATGGTTTGCATCCAATAATTTTATAAAAATCCGTTTCCACTTCCTCAATCCTGCAATAGCGTTTTTCAACACCCATCAGCCTTTTCAGGAAGAGCCGTTCAGTATCAGAAAGCTCCAGCTCATCAAACCAGGGTCTTTTCTTACCATTTTCATAATCAAAAGATGAGTAATACAAATGCAGCAGGAAATCACCTAAAAAGGCGAAATCCATGTCTGCTTTGTATTTTCTATCATTAATCCAGCGGGCAAGTCCAAAATCCACAAGGTTTACATTTTCACCGTTATAAAGGGTATTAGGCACACGAATATCCCTGTGAACCACGCCTTTTGAGTGAAGATATTTCAACAATTCAATCAGTTGTCCTGCAATCCGGTATATCTCATCTTTTTCAAAAGCTTTCTTGTCAAGATAGATGATATCCTCAAAGGTTCTTCCCTCTTTGAATTCCAGCACATACCCATAGAAATGGGCATCCTCGATTTTATCAATGAACTGAGGAATGGATTCATGATGTAATTCTTGCAGTATTTCCTCTTCAAACCGAACCTTCCCCTTTGATTTTTTTAGCATGCCAGGCTTCAACTGTTTTAAAATAAACTGTTTTTGGCAGCATGAAACCTGATAACAAATGCCAAATCTGCCCTCGCCAAGGATTTCTATTATTTCATACCCTTTAATCTTTTCTCCCTGCCTGTAAATCCTGTCCTTATTAAACAGATTTAGGACCATGAGCTTTTGCGGCGATGACGGTCAGGATAATGGCCATTGTTCTGATTAGGATGGTATCCTCCCTGATTATGGCCATGGTGGTCTGAATAATGCCCGTCATGACGGTTCGAATATGACCTTGAATGCCTCTTTGAGCCGGTCAACGCATCAAATATCTTGCCAAGTATCCCTCCTGAACCATGCGGTCTTTTATAATACTCACCACCGTGATTATTGTTGGGGTAGTGCCCCTTGCTTCTTGATCTTGAAAAAAAACTCATAATAAAATCCTCCTCGATTATTTGTTATTTGCCTTCCTTTATAACCATCTTTAGCTTATCAAAGCCTGCCATTTGAACAAGTGCATTATACTTTATTGTATTTTTTGCAAGCTCGGCCATTTCGGCTTCGATGTCCACATTATTGCCGTCCAGCCTCATGCTTAGATTTTTATTTTCCTCTACAACCTTTATTTCAATCTGGTCAACATCACTTTTTTTGAAGTCCTTGCTATCCATCGCCTTTCTCAATTCATCCTCAAAAGATACGGATTTCCTTTTGTATCCCGGTGTGTCAACATTTGCAATGTTTTGAGCAATTGCTTCATTTCTTTTCCATGATGCATCCAGAGCCTTATGAATAATTTTTTTGCCGTCAAAAAGTTTATCCAGCATAGAGACTACTCCTTTCAATCATGAAATTTCAACATGCTATTTTCACCTATTCTCCTCAAGTGGTTCAAAATGTATGTGTACATTTTCCAAACGGTTCACATTTTTCCTCAATTCATTTTTTATTGTCCTTGATATCACTTCCAGCTTATCAACTGTAAAATCTCCCATTACACCGCAGTGCAAAAAGGTAGAAATCTTGTCTCCCTTGCTATAAAGCTTTATTTCATGACAATCGACATCTTCATTTATTTTACTAACAGTTTCACAGATGCTGGCAACAATTTCGCTTCTTGATTCAGTAATATCCTTTGTCAGTACTACTTCTTCAGCACATTCGAAATAGAGATTTACATTATCAATCCCCTGCATCGCCTGCTGAATCCTATTTGAAATAAGGTGCGACAATTCATGGGATTCTCTTAATGTAAGATTTTCTGTTAATTCTATATGTGCAGTAATATTTTTCTTGCCTTCGAGGTCATACACATGAATGTTATGAATATTGGAGCAATCCGGTATTTGTGAAACTATTTCCTCAAGAGTCAGATTTATATTCAAATCTGTAAGCTCTGCCCTACGATTTAGAGGAAAGGTGCTGACCATAATATCACATCTTTCTACTTTCTCGGAAATCCTCTCCCTGATTTCATGAACTATGGAATGAACTGCCTTGTGGCTTTGATTTGGATCTATCCCAACATTAACATCAATGTACTTAATTGCTCCCGATGGTCTAATTCTAATATCTGCAACCTGCAGGATGCCAGATATTTTACTGACTTCCTTCTCTATGATTTCTTTCATGCCTTTGGGTGCAGTATCAAGCAGTACATCAATTGTTTCCTTACCCAGCTTGAAGCTAACCTTTATAACAAGAAGAGCTACACCTAATGCCGCTATCGGATCTGCATACTTCAGTACTGGAATGTTGAAATAATCTCCTATACCAACAAAAATCAAGCCGACAATTACCACCGAAGAACTCCAGACATCACTGCTGAAGTGTAGAGCATCCGCTTCCAATGCCTGACTTCCATGCTCTTTTGCCGCTTTTTTTAGCACTTTAACTCTTGAAACATCCACGATTATGGAGATGATCATTGTTAAAACACCCCATTGAACTCCAATTAACTCTGCACCCTTTCCAAAAAACAGTTTTTCAACCGCTTCATAAATAATCCATCCACAGGTAATAAAAAGTAAAACTGTTTCTATAAGTGCTGAAAAGCTTTCAATTTTCCCGTGTCCATAGTGGTGCTTTGAATCTGCAGGCTTATCAGACACCTTAACCGCAAAAAATGTGATGGCAGCTGCACATAAATCCAAACCGGAATGTAATGCTTCAGATAGAATTCCCAAGCTCCCAGTAAAAAGACCCACCACTATTTTCATTGTTGTGAGAAAAACTGCTGCAAAAACAGAACTTAATGCTGCCTTTTGTTTGTCAATTGTCATAATCAGACCATCTCCCATATACTTTATAAATCAATTCTATAGAATAATTTTGGATTTTGCGCATGATTAAAACACTCCTTTGTCCTGATTCAATCAGACTTATTCAAATAGACAGCTAAGTCATAAGAATAAGCGTTCAAATCAGAATAATATCTATAGCATTATTATCCAAACTGCTAAAGATATCACTTCAGAGTGTTACACTACAAACTTGTATTTGCTACCGTGAAAATAGAAACACAGTATCGACTCCAAGAGCCGAACTGATACTTTGAAAGAGAATATAACAAAAAAGATTACATGAGCATTTACTTTTAGGAAATTGCACCCTATTAGCTTTGACATCCAGAAAACTTTGAGAATCAGTGCTTTTAATTTCTTTAATATTTTTCTAAACCTGATTACCAGCTTGTTATTGTTTATTGCGTGGCAATATAAGCCTTCTATTTCATGGTGTTCATGCCCTTCAACAAAAGCGTGTGGCATAAAAATTGAAGACAAAGAAAATAGTAGCATCAAGAAAACTACACATATTTTATTTTTCTTAAAAAGCTTGTTAGACAGCATGTTCATGTTCAACCTCGCTATATAAAAATACCTGTGGCACCATAATTTGTTTAAATTATAGTCCCACAGGTATTTTCCCTGCTGCCAGCTAATTGCCAGCCCAGCCCCACACACTTCATAAAAGTGTATCGCCTGCTCTATTAGTAAATATTTATTTGCCACATCTATAGTTTATGCTATTTAGAATCAATTTGTCAATTTTTTTTTGCCTTTTTATTCTTAGGTTTTACAATAATAATATAATCACCATATAATTATCTTAAAAAAATCTTTATGGTTCATGAATGAATTTTATTTCTTTGCCCACAAACAATTTATCCAGAAAAGTAAAAACACCCCCATAAAACCGCACAATCACAGTTTTATGGGGATGTTTTATATATTCACTTCAAACTCCAAACCATCCTTGAATATAAAAATCAACTTTTTCTCTTGATATACCATCACATTCTCAATAGTAGCATTCCAGACTTCCTCATCAAACCCATCCAGTAAGGTATCATTTTTCTCAATCATCCTCATGAAATCCTTTATGCTTTCCTTTTTGGCATTACGCTCTTGCCGCTTGTTCAGATTGTCATCTATCGCCATCTTTATTTCTTCATAACGTTCCACCAATCCGGTATATCGTTCCTGGTATTCTTGCTGATCCATGACCGTACCTGCATTTTCCTCCACACATTTCCTGACAAGCTCTGCTACAACCTCACATTCACTCTGAAGCCTGGCATTTTCCTTTTCAAGTCTGGAGGTATCTGTCAGAGTTTCAATAACTGCTTCATAGCCTTCCAATATTTCATCCCTGTTTTCAAGGAGGCTGTTGAAAGCTTTGATAAAGGATGATTTCAAATCTTCCTCATAAATATGTGGTGTTTTACATTTTTCCTCATTCTTAAACTTGTGATTGCACTGCCAGATGACTCTCCGATATTTACTGGTGGAGTGCCACACCTTGCTCCCGTAAAAGCTACCGCATTCACCGCAGATAATCTTCCCCGAAAAGCATCCTCCCCCGGTTTTATATCCTTTGGCATTTTTCCTTTTTCTAAGTTCATGCTGGGCAAGGTCAAACACCTCCGGAGTTATGATTGCAGGGTGGCTGTTCTCAACATAGTATTGAGGAATCTCGCCCTCGTTGACCTTCTTTTTCTTTGTCAAAAAGTCCACTGTGAAGCTCTTTTGCAGCATGGCAGCACCCTTGTATTTCTCGTTTTGAAGAATGCTTGTTATGGTACTGGACTGCCATTCATCCTTACCGGACGGTGTAGGGATTTTTTCTTTAGTCAGGTATCTTGCAATTCCGGAATGGGTTTTACCCTCAAGAAACATCTTATAAATCAATCTGACTGTTTCAGCTTCCTTCTCAACGATTTCAGGGAAACCATCCTCTCCCTTTTTGTAGCCAAGAAACTGACCATATGGGAGCATTAGCTTTCCATCTGCAAAGCGTTTCCTGTGTCCCCAAGTAACATTTTCTGAAATGCTCCGGCTCTCCTCTTGCGTAGTGAGTTAGTCGCTGATACAATTTAATTTTGCACCTGCCTTGCACCCCCCACAGGGTGCAAATGCACACGCCCCACCAAAATGCTGAAAACAGCGGAGTTCAAGCACTTATCTGCCTAATTACCGCTGTTTAAATATGTTTTTCTATTGCCACAGAATCATATTAAAATGTAATTTTAATTCCTGTTAGAAAGATTACACTTAACTTCCCGTCAAGTGTGACTTCAATATGGTCGAGTAATTTTAAGGATAAAGGGTAGTCAAACTCAACCAATCTTTGCCCGTTTTCTATGAAGTGTGACATTTCTTTAACCCTATATTTCATTAACAAATCATCAGTTTTATTACCTATTCGGTTAAGGCTGGCGAGGTATCTTGCCCTGTGTGAAATTAGCTGATTACAAGCCTTTACAAAAACTTTCTCCGGCAACCCTGCTTCAATTTGTATATCAGTGCAGAGCATTGGCCGCTCCTGTGGCAGCTTTCGGTTTTTTACACGATACTTTGCATGACGGCTATCAGGGTTTTTAGTCCAGAGTGCCATAGGTGGTGGCGTAAATGTTCTGCCATCAATAACAGTACCGTTCTCACCAATAAAGCTACTGCATCTCCAAAATTTGCGTCCTTCCTCACCAACCCTTTTGGATTTCAACATCATATAAGTAGACCCGCATACCGGACAGATTATTCTTGCCGACAGCGGGTTTTCTTCGTTGCTCCTATGATAAGTACCAATATGGTGGTCATGACAATATTGCTTTTGCCGCAAAAGTTCTTGTTGGACACATTCCCAGATATCCTTATCTACTATAGGTTGATGGCTGTTTTCAATATAATATTTGTGAAGCTCACCATTATTCTTCACTCGCTTTTTTGTTAGATGGTCTACGTTATAGGTTTTCTGAAATAATGTATCCCCTTTATATTTTTCATTGGTGAGCATTTTCCGAATACTGCTTAGGTTCCATATTGTGTTGCCACGCTCGGATGGAATGCCATCAGCTGTTAATTTGTTTGCAATTTGAGAAAATCCATAACCATTAATGAAGTCCCTATAAATTCTGCGGATAACATCGGCCTGCTCCTCATTGACAACAAGTTGTCCGTCAATCTTGTCATAGCCGAGAAATTTGCCACAAGGCACACTCTTTATAGAGCCGTTCTCGTATTTACGGCGGATTCCCCATTTCACATTATCCGACTGGGTAAGGCTCTCATTTTGAGCAACAGCAGAAATCAGTGTAAGCAACACCTCACCCTCGCTGTCAAGGGTATGGATATTTTCCTTTTCAAAATAGACATCAATTCCGAGGGATTTGAGTTCACGAACATACTTTAAGGTGTCAACAGTGTTTCTGCCAAAGCGAGAGACACTTTTTGTCACTACCATATCAATGAGTCCATTTCTGCAATCCTCAATCATTCGGTTAAAAGCATCACGCTTAAGGGTGAGAGTACCGCTGATACCTTCGTCAGCATAGATACCTATAAACTCATAGTCTGGATTTGATGTGATGAACTCCTTGTAATAGTCAACCTGCGCCTTGACGCTATGCAGCTGTTCATCACTGGCACTGGAAACACGACAATAAGCAGCTACCCGTGCCTTAATGGATTCTTTAGTATTATCATCAATAGCAATAGCCGATGTTGGATATAATGTAATTATTTTTCTCGACATCGCGCACCGCCCTTCTCAGGGAAGTATATCTTCCTGCGACTATTCCGTATCTCCTGTGCCATGAGCCACTGCCCTTTATCAATTATTGGCGGATGATGATTTTCTATATAGAACTTATCGCACTGACCGTAGTTCATGACCTGTTTGCCGTTTTCGTTTACAAAAGACTTCTGCATCAGGCAGGCACCCATATATTTTTCATTAGAAATAATTCGTAAGATACGATGAGATGACCACTGCTTATTATTATAGGTAGAAACTTCTGCTTTATTGAGTTCTATTGCAAGCCGATAGCCTGAAACACCCTCTAAATACCGCTTGAAAATCAACCTTACAACCTCTGCCTGTTCTTTATTAATTATAAGTCTGCCGTTTTTGTCTTTGTCATAACCAAGCAAACGGTCTGTGTTTATCATTGGGTTACCACGCTCAAAACATTTCCGAATTGACCACTTCACATTGCTGCTGACAGCTTTTCTTTCTTCCTCGGCAATCGAAGCAAGGACGGTAAGCATTAACTCACCGTCCGAAGATAGAGTATTGATTTTTTGGTCTTCAAAAATAATGCCAACGCCTAATGCTTTGATTTCACGCACTGTTTTAAGTAGTAGTACAGTATTTCGTGCAAAGCGTGAGATTGACTTGGTTAGAACTAAATCCACCTCACCATTTCTTGCAGCTTCAAGCATCGCAGTGAACCCCGGTCGGTTCTCTTTTGCTCCACTTATGCCAGAATCGGAATAGATACCGCAAAATTGGTATTCTGGATTAGCCGTGATAACCCGTTTATAGTAGCTCGTCTGATTTTCAAGTGACAGCAGCTGTTTTTCATGACCTGTGGAAACCCGCACATAGGCACAAACTCTAAGCCTTTGAGGTAATGCGGTTGCTTGCGGAGGTGTGATATTATGTACTATTTTTCTTGACATATTTACGCACCTCACAATCCACCGACCAAGTTAGTTCTGTTCCATCTCTGAAAACAAAGACCGCCTTACCATCATTTAAGATTTTCATATGGTTAAGAGTGGCCTGCCAAATACGGTCATCAAAATCAGCAAGCGGTGTGTTGTGCTTTTTCAGTTCCGAAAGGAAAGCAGAGACGGTAACCCTCTTGGCGGCGCACTTGGCTATTTCAGAACCAAGTTCCGCTCTGCGTTTTTGTAGCTTATCATATCTTGCAACATAGTTGTTATAACTTTTATTATACTCATCCTGCTCAAGCTGGGTTCTTGCATTGGCTGCTATCAGCTTCTCAATAAGAGTTTCTATCTCGGAACACTGCTTGTCAATTTCCTTAATCTCACTACGGAAGGTACTGTCATCGGTTATGGCATCAAGGCATAGTTCGTAGTTTTCAAAAATCTCTGCCTTGTTATCAATGATATGGTTAAAGGCTGCAACAAAAGCTTTCTTGATTGCTTCCTCCTTCAGGGTTGGTGTAGAGCAATACTTACGTTTTTGAAATTTATTGTTGCAATGCCAAACTGTTTTTGCATATTCACTCCCAGCATGCCATACCTTCCTTCCATAAAACCCTCCACAATCTCCACAAACAATACGTCCCGACAGTATACTACAACTTATCATTTTACCGCCCTCAGCCCTGCGGGCAAATTCCTCTTTGACCATTTCAAAGACACAAGGCTCAACAATTGCAGGATGGCTGTTCTCAATATAATATTGAGGTACTTCACCCTCATTGATTTTCTTTTTCTTGTTGAGAAAATCAACAGTGAAGGTTTTCTGCAATATGGCATCACCTTTATATTTTTCATTGGTTAGTATGCTCTGAACAGTATGTGGCTGCCAATTTTGACAGCCACCCGGAGTGGGTACGCATTCTTCAGTAAGGCGTTTTGCAATATCATTGGCTGTTTTGCCCTCTAAAAATTCATTGTATATCCTGCGGACTATCACCGCTTCACTCTCAACTATTTGCGGTAAGCCATCTGCACCCTTCTCATAACCTAAGAATTTTGAATATGGAAGGCTGACTTTTCCATCTGCAAAAGACTTTCTACGACCCCACTGGATATTTTCACTCATGGACCTGCTTTCCTCTTGCGCAAGTGAGGACATGATTGTAATAAGCAATTCCCCCTTAGAATCAAGGGTATAAATGTTCTCCTTCTCGAAGAAAACCTCCACACCTTTCTCTTTGAGTTTCCGCACTGTTGTAAGGGTGTCAACGGTGTTTCTGGCAAAACGGCTAACCGATTTTGTTAGAATAAGGTCAATTTTGCCATCAAGGGCATCCGCTATCATTCTCTTAAAGCCTTCACGCTTTTTGGTGTTGGTGGCACTTATACCCTCATCAGAGTAGATGCCTGCAAAGTTCCATTCGGGGTTAGACTTTATGTGCTTAGTGTAATGATCAACCTGTGCCTCATAGCTTGTCTGTTGTTCTTCTTTATCGGTGGACACTCGGGCATAGGCGGCAACATTACGTTTTCTAGTCACTCCTTGGTTCTGTGCCGAAAACCGCGGCTTGTTCGCAGGAATAATTGTTACTTCTCTTACCATACTCATTTTGACCTCCTAATTGCATTTCGCTTGGCAGTTTCCCGCATTTCTGCTGTCCAACTTTCTGCCCTTGAAGGGTTTTCCCAAGTGCGAAGAACCTCACTGCCATCGTTAAACACAAATATTACTGTGCTGTTTTCTGGCACTTTAATGTGTTCAATTTTTGCAGCAAAAACCTCTTTATCATATTCAGTCAATCCAAGGACTTCTGCTGACAATTCTTTTAATATGGTTTCTGGTATTTGCTTGGAAGCACAATACTTTTTCCCTTTGGTGCTATAGGTCGAACAGCACCAAACAATTCCTGACTTTGTTGTTTTCCTGCGATAATTAGCACCGCATTTATTACAGTGAATAACCCCAGTGAATTCTGTAAATTTACTTGCTTTATCAGATTTTATGTTTCTACGGCAAGCAATTTCTTCTTGAACTGCATCATAAATGTCTTGTTCAATAATTGCTTCGTGGGTTTTTGCTACATGATACATAGGAAGGCGGCCATCATTTATTTTTTTAGTTTTTGTGAGATGGTTTTGTGAATATGTCTTTTGTAAAAGCATATTTCCTGTATATTTCTCATTTGATAAAATTGATTTAATTGTACTTTCAGACCAGGTTCCTCCATTCTTGGTTGGTACTCCAAGGGATATAAGCTTACGCATAATCGCATTTTTGCCCATTCCATTTAAGAAGTCGGAATAAATCATACGAACTATTTGTGCTTCAGTTTGGTTAACTACGAGATTTCTATTTATATGGTCATAGCCATAAACCCTTAATGTGTTTGGAATCCCTTTTCTAAAATCATTCTGAATTCTCCATTTACAGTTTTCTGAAACTGACAGGCTTTCCTCTTGAGCAAACGATGCCATAATAGTAAGCATCAACTCACCATCACCACTAATTGAATGAATATTTTGTTCTTCGAAAAATACATCAACCCCTATATCCTTTAATTCTCTCACCGTTTTCAGCATAACCACCGTATTGCGAGCAAACCGTGAAATGGATTTTGTAATAATCATATCAATCAAACCATTTTTACAATGTTCGAGCATTTCCTTAAATCCTGCTCGCCTGTCCTTTGTTCCTGTAATAGCCTCATCTGCGTATACCCCAGCAAACTCCCATTCAAGGTTTTGCCGTATATAGGTTTTGTAATAATCAACCTGTGCTGCAAGGGAATGGAGCATAGCGTCTTTCCCATTTGACACACGGGCATAGGCAGCAACCTTCTTTTTTTGTGTTGAAAGTGGCATAACAGGAGTAATATCTTTGATGTTTTTTCGCATATGGATACCTCCTTGTAGTGTCACATATTAACTCTGATTTGTAGTATTATCAACGCTATTTGGCGATATATATCCTACAAATATTGGTCGATATTTTCCCCTTAGAATTGTATCAATCACAGCATAGTCCTCAGATGAGATTTTTCCCGCTTCAAGCATATTTCGGAAAGGTGAAATACTGGTTTGATATTTGATTTCGTTTTGCAATTGAGAATTTGTCACTTACCATCACCAACCTTCCCGAAGCGGTCAGTGATGTAACAATCATGGCAACAATAACGCCTGTTTTTATTTCCATAGCTTTCAAAGTCTTTGCCACAATAAGAACAGGTTAATGTGTAAACAGCTTTTTTAGTTACCTTATCAAGATGGCTGTTCCACCAAGTTTGCCTACAATCATCTGTACAGAATTTTCGTTTTTTTGTCCCTTCCTTTTGGACTATTGGATTTCCACAATGCAAACAAATATTATCTTGAGGAGCAACGCCGCCTACCTCATTACGAGGAATATTATTTCTCCTGCAATATGACTTCACGGTATTTTCAGACAACCCTAATGTCTGTGCCACCTTTATGTATCCCATTCCATCCAAACGGAGTCTCTTAATCTGCTCTTTTTGAATATCATTCATGACTGTGCCTCCTGCACCTTGGCTTTGACAAGGTATTAATTTGAGGACTTAAATTTCACTCCTCAAGTCACAGTCAAAAAAATCAGTGTCTTTTTTAACCCTCTCTTCAAAAAACATAAAAAAACACCCACGGAAGTGAAATATCACAACCGTGGGTCAATAATTTTGATATTAAATTTTTAATTTCTTATTTATCCATCAAAGCTTGCGGCTATTACCTTAAAAACTGTCCTTGCTCGTTGGATTGTTAAACACTCCAAAGGCAAGCGCCACGGCAAAAATCAGAGCCGTCAGTTCCTTGAAGCTGTCCTCCGACAAGCCGATTCCATCAAGCAGTCCATAGGTTTTCAAAACAAAAAGCACCAGTGCTGCCACCGATGCCCAGGCTGCCTTGCTTCTCCATCTTGATTGTATATTCACCTTAATTTCCTCCCTTCAAAACTAATGCCGCCCTCTTGATCAGAGTAGCGGCAAAGTCACCTCTAACAATTCTCCCCGGCACTGCATTTCCAATCCAATAGTCGGGGTCTGATATAATTCCTTTTTCCTTCAGAACCTTTACCGCCTGTTCCAGTTCGTAGGTTTCAGAAACAAACTCAATGCCAAAATACTTGAGAACTCCCTTTGCAAGAGCAGTGCCTATTTTTTCAATGTTAGCTATGATCCATTTAGCATCATCTTCATTATCATGAAATGCAATTTCTACAAGCACCGCAGGCGCAGTGGTTTTCCTCAGTTCATATAACTCTGGCCAGAACTTCACACCTCTGTCTGCAGTGGGTGTTATAGGTTCAAGTTCTGAGTAGATTGCTCTTGCTGCTTTTTCACCTTCACCGCCTGGAGCGTAGGCATAAATTTCTCCGCCACACCCACCACCGGCATTACTATGAATCGCAAAGTGGAGGTTCGGTTTCTTGTTGTTGCTGTCCTGTGCCACCTTCTGAAGAGTCCAATCAGGTTTATTCCTATAAACATTAATTCCATGCCTTGTTAAAACCCGCTCTACAACATCAGCCACCTGATTCATTCTGACTTCCTCTGTTCCGTAACCTGCCACACCCTCATTATGCTCCTGCATGGAGGGACTTAAATAAACACTCTTTCCCAAAATAAAAACCTCACTTCCCTAGAATTTTAATTGCTCCGACAATTGCGCCAAGTATAGTAATACAAAGACCTATCAGCTTGATGAGTTCAATCATAATCGGCTGCCATACCTTTGAGGACTCATTGTTATTTCCGTTTCCTCCGATATTCGGAGGTGGCCTGTTTTCTTTTAAAGAAGTCTTGATTTCCTGAATATCCTCTCTGATATCCCTTACATACACACGCATCTCAGCCTGTCCTGTCTCAAGGTTTCGGATGCGTTCATCCTGAATACATCTGTGCTGCTGTTCCACTACCATCACCTCCGTTTCAATCTCAATCCAATAACAAAACCATTGTTAAATCCGTTATTGTAAGCACCGGTTGTGTCACCACCACCCGAGCCGACTTGCGGCATCATAGGTGCATACTGGTCACCGAAAGTCCAATCTTCTGATATGCCGTCAACATACTGCTTCAGCCAGTCCCTATAGGAAAAATTGTTCTCATCCCATTGAACCGCTATTGTGTTCAGTAAAATCCAAATCGGTACCTCAATAGTTCCTGCTTCAAGAGCGGTTTTACTCTGAGTCACATCATAAGCCATTGCAATCCACTCCTTATGCTTTTAATAGAACACGCTGACCGACATTGGCACCTCCGCCCGGAAGCTGAATATGATTGTCAAAAGTACCAAGTCCGTAATAGCTGTCTCCATTTATGGTGTAGGTCTGATTGCTGATGGTGAAGGACTGGGGAACAATGACAAGATTTGTGGTATACCCCCTCATACCAAGGTCGGCAACACCCGCCCATACCCTTGCCAGTGGAATCTTCTGATTGTAAAAGTTCTTTGTAAAATTGGTACTCTCGGGAATCAGAGTGTCGCAGGTTATTTCACAAATCTGACCTAAAGCCTCTCCGTTAAACTGCCTTGTAAATCTTGTTTTGGTGGCATCATTCTGTCCAAACATAAACCAAGCATTTGTATCGGTGGTTTCAACAGGGGAGTCCAACTTCATAACCCCAAAGTAATAAACGTTTCCAGAAGTTGCAGACGGGTTTGCATCCTTTGCAAACACCTTGTATGCTCCTGCCTTGTCGGCAATCAGCAGTGTCAGGGTTTCATTGTGATTTAAATAAACATTATCAACAGTGTCCGGCTGGTATCTTGTGATTTCACCGTAGACCACCTGCCCGCTTGAAGAATTATTCCTTATTCCTATAATCACCGCTCCGTACTTTGTGGTAGAGCCATCATAGGTTGTGCATATAACCCAATCCGACTGGCTTCCTGCATGGGTGAAGGTGATTGCTCCTGTTACATATCTATAGTTATTGGAGTCTGCATAAGCAGCCTTCAACCAATCAGGCACCCAAGTTTCCTTGATGGAATATGTGGTGGAGGAAGTCGGTGTTGCACTGAAGTTTGTGTCCACAGTTGCAATCTTTGTTGTTCCGTCATAAGACGTAATATTTCTCACGTCTCCTGCACCGGGTCCTGCTGTAAGCGTTATCTGCTGACCCACATAGAACCCGGTTGTTGCAGAAGCTCCCGTGGCAAGTTTTATTGTGTTTGCTGAACCGCCAGTCTGCGCTGTGCCTGTAACCGCATTCCATGCTCTGCTTGCCAAATCCACATTAGGAGTTTGGGTATTTTTGGTCATGGATTCTCCACCCGGCATATTGGTATAAAGCCAGTCCAGAAAGTCCTTACCGAATTCAAGTATTTTCCCAACAGTAGAAATACCCACATCAATATTTAAGGTGTGGGCATATTTTGTAATAGCCATATTCAAAATCCTCCTTTATGGTTTTACTCCGGGATGATAGGTCACACTGGTTACTTCATCCGGCTCGGGTGCGGTGTTTGAAAGGTTTGTAATTCTGCCAAGTTCATCTTTAACCCAAGTGTAATTTGCAATTGAGGTATCAGAAAAAACAACCACCACTCCATCGGTATAAAAATCAAACCCGGTGGCATAGACAGTTAAATCTGATGCTTTTGCAAAATATGAGGAAGGGTGCCCTTCAAGTTTATTTGAATCAAGTGCCGTGTCTGCTGTCAAAGCAAGGTCTGCCGTATCGGAATGTCCTGCGTTATCAGCCACCAAGGCATGTTCAGCACTATCCACCACACCATCCTCATCAGTGTCATAAACTGATTTTGTCATATCTCCCGAGCCTGCTCCGCCGCCTTGGTCTATATTTTCAAATACAATAGCCGATGTGCCGATTGTTATCTCTCCTGTGGTTGTGAGGTGGTATAGTTTCTTTTTATTGACGGTGCCTTCCGATATATAAACAAAAACCCCGGCTGTGAAGTCGGAGTTTTCATCAAAATCAGCTGCCCTTATCCAGGCTCCCATTGCAACAACATACACACCGTTTTCCTTCTGGTCTGTCTGGTTTTTCACCAAAACCCTATCACCGGCTGAAAGGCTCACCCCATCAATCGTCTGTGTATCTGCAAGAGCAATTGTTGCCAGAGTGGCACATCGGCAGGCAAGGTGAAGATGCGCTGTTGATTTTGTTATATGGGCATTTGCAACCTCAAGGGTTGTAGCAGGAGTAGTCCTCCAGTTTTCCTTTCCGGTCACAGCTTTTATCATAGCTGCAAGCCAGCCAAATAGTGCGGTCAGCATTCCTGTATTGCCTATGGGCATGGACGAATCGTCTATTATCCTTTCACCAAGCATACTGTCTGACACAGCCAATTGGTCTGAGCCGCCATCCTCATGCTCCTCATGGTGAAGCTGTGGATGGTGGGCATCGGGATTGGATGTATGACTTACAAGGTCGTTGTAATCTCCATCATCTTCCTCCTCTGAAAGTACTGGCTGTGCCACCGTGCTTTTCTGGTCTCTTCCTCCAAGTATTTTATATATTTCTCCTGCTGCACTTCTGTGTCCCGGCATATTATTCACCTCATTCCGTAGTCAGCGGTGTATAACCTACATGAAAAGCCTTGATTGCCATGACGAATCCATCAGGTGACAATTCAAAGTTTATGCTGAGAACCTTATAAACTTCTGAAACCGTTGTGCTTGATTCCACGATCATGATGTTGTCACCGACCTGAATCCAAGGATTGGCGACTGCATCAAACTCCGCACTAGTGTATCTTCGGAGCATATCCTGTTTCAGCCTTGCAGCGCACTCGGCACATTCCTCTGATGTTTCAAGACTCTGATTGTCTGCAAACAGCACCTTGTCCTTTGGCACCTTGCTTGTATCCCAAAGGGTGGAGGAGGTACTTGCCGAACCCTGTTTCTTTTTACCAGCCACACGGATGCTTCCGTAGATATTTCTTCTGCTGGAGCCGAATTTCAGACTGAAAATGTCCTCACCCTCACGAAAGCACCAACCAGCATAAACATAGCTGACTTTTACAATACTGTTATTTGGTATGGCACCACTGGAAATCCTTCTTATTTTTCCGTTCTCAAGGTCTATGGCATAATCGGCATCCCGTTTATACGTTATGCTACCGCTTTCATTTTTTACAACATCAGAACCCGACACTAAGTGGTTGTGTTCAAGGTCTGCATAACTTGTGCCTGAGAGATAAATCTCCTCATTTGTAATTGAAGGCTGCCTGTCAGTAGGAAAGTAGAACCTTGCCTTCCCATCCTCATCTACAAAGAACTCAAACCCGGAAACAGTGCATACTTCGTTGATGGCATCCATATAAGTGGTCTTTTCAAACTTAGGTGCAAGTTTAATATTGGTCTTTTCAACAATCACATCTGATGATGCAAAGCCTGCTCTCATGCAGAGGTCTTTCACTATGTCAGAAATATCCGGTTTGGTTGTGCCTCCGGGAGTGACCCAATATTTCTTTACCCCCGATGGTAGCGGATATTTGATGTAATACTTGGTCTTGCCGCTTATAGATATTGAAATACTTTTATCAATCAGTTTGCATGCCATATCTCTGCAATCGGCACTGATGGAATAGTCCCGTGGCTGTGCTGACATTTCCATATCATCAATTTCACCGGTGAATACAATGGCAACATTGTCTCCATATCCCATTTTGGCTACTACCTTGCGGCTTGGAATAATCACACAGTGCCATTCGTTGATTTCCTGCTCAAATTCATTGCCGCTCCTGTAGGGATTGAAATACCCAACATCTGTTGGGTCGGCAGGATTTACATTGGGTAGTGAGAAGGTCATTCTTTGACTGTCCGCTGCTTCTTCTCTCTGAATGGATATCCTGTCCACTTGAAGCTTTGCCGCACCCTCTGAAAGTTCAAACTCCAATAGCCTCGGTGTTGCTCCTGTTGAAGCCTGACCAATTCCATAGAGTTTTCCTGTAACAGAAAATACAAAAAGATGCTTCACCGCAATGCCATACTGCTGTGCAATATTCAGCTGCACAAGTCTTGAACCATTGTAATAAGTAAGGGCTACACCGTTTCCGCCAATTTGCGGAGAAATATAAATGGTTCCATTTCTTGCAGCGGTATCCCAAACTAATGGAGTATAACTGCTTTGTGTGACCGACACTTTATCAAGGAAACCGTACTCGTTCATTCTATAGATATCGCCAGTGTCTCCGTCAATTACATGAAGCGTTTCATCAATCCATGCAAAAGTTGAATCACCACCCCTGTTATCCCTGAAAACCTCATAACCCCAATCTACCCATTCCCAACCCGAGCCTCCATTGGTGTCAAATTTCAGTATATTCACAAGGGAGCCTGCATCCTGTGGATCTTCTCGTCCGAATGCATAAAGGCATCCATCGGCATCGTTGAACCAAAGTTTGCCTGGATAGGTTTGATTGCCTGTGGTCCCACATACCTTTGTCCATGCTCCGCCTGTACTGGTATAAAGACAACCACCCCATTCCTGTCCGAAATGATAGATGTTGGATAGTGCCCAAAAGGCTCCGTTTGCATAAACCATCTCAACCAAGGGTAATGCACCAGCACCACCGCTACCATCAGGGTAGGTGGGTGTCTCACAGATTTCAAGCCAGCTGTTTCCGTTCATTTTATAGAACTTATTATCATGACTGCTAAGACCGTTGCTCCGAAGCATGTAAATATCCGTACCGTCACTGGAAAGCCATAAGTCATCCGTCACAAGTGCCGGATTGGCACCCACAACCTGTGTAAGAGACACACCGCCATCCCATTCCAAGAGTCCTCCATTTTTCCGAAAAGTATCATTGTTGGTGGCTGCTATATATAGCCTTCCGTTATGCTCGATTATATCCCTGAACCATCTGTAATCAGAGCTGCCTTCTCCAACGGAATCTACACTCTGCACCACCGACATCCTTATTTCGGGAAACTCAATCCAGCCAGTTGGTGCATCATCACCAAGCATGGAGCGTGATTTCAAAAGCTGTCTTGCATTTTCAGGTATTATTCTCACGCTTCACACCTCCAGAAAAGTAATCTCATAATACACAGCCTGTGTGCCTTTTTGTCGCATGGCTGATAATTCTTCTATAATTGCAGTATTAATGATAGTGCCGTCATGGAATTCTGCCTTTTTCTTTGCAAAGGTTTCATAGTCATTTTCTATCTGGTCAAAGTCCTCCTTGGTTGCCCATCCTCCAACACTTCGCCTCTCCCTTGACTGTCCTGTTGAAATCAGCCTGCTTTGCGGAGCGGTTATTCTTATATATGGGATCAAGCTTTTTTCAGTAGCAAGCTGTCCGATTTCATTTCTGTTGTACTGAGTAAGATTCAGTCTCAGAGTACCCCATTTGTCGAAATATGTCGCAGGAGTTCCACCGGCAAACCAACCACAGATGTGGGTATAGTCATAATTCATCGCCATGACTCCGCAGACTGTAGCATCAGCCCATACAACCGAATAAGCCCATCCGCTTAAGGTATCATCTCGAGTGATGTTAACAGGCTGACTCCAGCAACCTTCATTGGAGCAAAAGAAAATCTGTTGGTTGTTGTAACCTTCAGTAGGTGATTGACCCCATGAAAGATAAATCTGGTCACCATCTGAAATATGAATATTTGGGTGTATATTATTTGGCATACTGCTGATCTGCTGCCCAGTCCATGAAGTATTTTTTGAATACAAAGAAACCTCAGTACCTCTTGCCAGTACCACATAGGGTTTTCCTGCACTGTCAACACCAATATCAGAACCGTTGGCATCATAACCGTCAAACACCTTTTCCCACGGGGACCATGCTCCGGCTTTGCCTTTGGAGTAATAAATGAAATAATCGGTCATGCTTACCATGCAGATATGGATATTGTCGTTTTTATCAATTACAGTGCTGTCCAGATAATACCTTGTAACAGTTGGCTGTACTGCTTCATAAGCATTCCAAGTTCCTGAAACCTTGTTTGAGTAATATACCTTTCCAGTTGAACCGCCTGTGGCAAACACCACATGAGGTTTTTCAGCACTATCTACTAAAACAATAATATCTGCGTCAACATAACCGCCACCCGGCAAGGAAGGCAGTGTCTCTACAAATCCCCATGCATCATTTTCATAAACACAGTATTTTATTGTGTTATTTGTATTGTCACTGGCACAAAGATGAATCCTGCCCGATGCATCCACAGCCATGTTCGGATATGCAAAGCTGACTCCACCATTAGGGGTAAAAGGAAAGCCTGTGTTCTCCCAGTTGACTCCATCCGTACTTTTCATAACAACCGTTTGATAACTGTAATCCTCATCACCATAGCGGTCAAAGCAGGCAAACCAATGAGTAGCATTCCTCACCAACTTCCTGTGCCCATACCATGTTGCATTCGCAAGGGAGTAGGGTGTATCTGTCCATATATTCCTTTTTTCTTCAGTTCCGTTTAATATCAAAATCATCACCTAACTTTCAATGAAAACCGCTGAATACCAAACCTTCTCATTGCCCAGTTCTTCTTTGCCCTCAAGTTTCCACAGCCTTGCGACAAAATTAAAGCCATCCTCAAAGGAGGCTGACTTGGCTGTTGCATTTAAGAAATCAAGAAGCAGGGCTGCATAATCCGCTCGGCTTGCCCAACCATCAACCTCACGGATTTTTCTCTTACGCCCGGTTCCCATCAACACTGTATTTGGTTTTCCTGCCTGTCTTGCGTTATAAGGAGCGAGCAGTTCCTTCTCTGTAAGATAATTCTGCGCTCCGGGTCTTTTGTATGCTGTTATGTTAAGGGACAATTCGCCCCATGTATCTGCCATGTAACCACCCCTATCTAAATGCCTTGTGGGCGCTTGGGTTTTTACCGTATCTGTCCTTGTTGGCAGAAAGGTCGGCTGCAATCAAATCCACCACACCCATTAGTTCACCCTTGTCATTTACACCCTTTACAGTGATTGTTCCGGTATGGTCAATCATAAGGCTTTCGTTCATTCCAACTCCTGCTGCTTCAAGTGCAGGCTTTCTGAACTGGGGATTCAAAACCGCCTGAAGGTTTGCCTCCATAGCAGGAATTCCTGCCTTGATTCCGTCCTTCAGCATATTGATGAGATTGGGTGCCCAAGTATCCGCATTGGAGCCAGGACCCTCTTTTGTCGGTGATCCGAATCC
This sequence comes from Pseudobacteroides sp., assembly GCF_036567765.1. NCBI lineage: Bacteria > Bacillati > Bacillota > Clostridia > Eubacteriales > Oscillospiraceae > Pseudobacteroides > Pseudobacteroides sp. Next base: position 106,180 of record NZ_DATCTU010000007.1, on the reverse strand, counting down.
TAGAAAGGATTTTATGCTGTTTGCAACACCAGTTACTGCATCCTTTACTCCGCCTGCCATGGACTTGATTCCGCTCACTAAATTCCCCATCATGTTTTTGCCCCAATTCCATGCATTGCCTACAACATCACCAACTACCGAGCCAATCTTTCCGAATGCTCCCGAAACTGCTCCGACAAGGTTACCCACGAAATTTGTAACCCCTGAAACCATATTTGAGAAGCAGGAGAGAACCCCATTTACAAGGTCGGGAACGATTGAACCGCCAACCAAGGCATACCACAAACCTTTGAAGAATGAGATAATTCCTTCAACAAACCCCTTCACCAGATTGACTATGGTCATGAACAGGTTTGACAGCATACTCCATGCCGCCTTGGCGGCTTCCACAAGGAAGTTCCACGCACCTGCCCAGTCACCGTTGATGATGGCAACCACAAAACCGATGAGGTTTACAATAAAGTTAACCGCTCCAAGCACCGCCTGTATAAATGGCCCCAGTGCCTGAATAATTCCGTTCAATACTCCCACAGCTATACCCATCACCACAGCAATTGCCGCTCCTATTGCTATAAATACAGGCTGCAAAAGTGTCCAAAGTTGCTGAATCACACCCCAAAGTGAAAATATCAGAGTCTTGATACTCTCCCATATGGGGGTAAGGTAGCTTGCAAACTGAGCAAAGGATGCAAAAAGCTGTGCCAGTATTGGTTGAACAAAAGCAAGGATTCCATTGAAAATGCTGACCGCAGTATCAAATATCTGCTGTCCGTATGTGTTCCAGAAGTTCCAGATGCCTGTCACCACATCACTGACAATTGTAAAAATGGTCTGCATCACCGGTTGTATAACCGAAATCAGACCATTGAAAACTGTGCTGACCACTGCACCGATTCTATAAAAAGCAGTTTCCCAACCACTCGCTGTGCTGCTTAAGCCACCGCCTTTGAACCCGTTAATAAACATATTGAAGGCTTTTACTGCATTTGCTGCAAAACTCTTTATAAAGCTGAGGACATTGCCAAATACCTCGGTAAATTTTGCTTTTATGCCGGGTAACACCTCGGCAACCTTGCCTTGGATAAAACCAAGCACCTCCTTGAAGGTTGCCTGTATGTCACCCCATACTGATAGCACTGAATTCCTGAACCCTTCATTGGTGTTCATCAGCCAGATGAAGCCTGCCACCAATCCTGCTATCGCCACCACAATCAAACCTATGGGTGAGGCAATAAAAGAAATTGCTCCTGCAAGCACTGACAGTCCCGAGGATAATCCACCCAAAATCATGAGCAAGGGTCCAACCGCAGCAACCGCAGCTAAAATTATGGTGACCCATTTACGGATTTCGGGATTCAATTCCATGTATTTGTTCACAAGAATGGTTGCCTTGTCGGCAAGCTGCTTTAATATAGGAAGAAAGGCTTTACTTGAAACAATCTGCAGGGTTTCAATGGAGCCTTTTAACTGTTCGAGTGAACCTTTAAGGTTGTTCATTCTCTCTGCTGCAACATCAGTAGCAGTAACTTTGCCCATCTCGGCTTGCATCTTGTTTAAACCGTCTGCACCCTCTTTGTATAGGATATTGGCTGCACGAATAGCATCCGAGCCAAATAGAGTCTCCATTGCCTGAAGTCTCTGTGCATCGGTAAGATTTTTCATACTACTTTGAAGTAACCCTGCAATTTCAGCCATACTCTTCAACTTGCCCTGAGCATTGAAGAAGGCACTTGTGCCTTGTTCTGTGGTAAGTCCTAGTTCTTTAAACAGCTTTGCCTGTTTGTCTGTGGAGGGTTGGAGGTTCATAAGCATTGTCTTGAGTGAAGTTCCTGCATCCGAACCCTTCAAGCCGTTGTTGGCAAATGCCGCCAAGGCAGTGCTTGTATCCTTGAAGGATAGTCCAACAGAACTCGCCACAGCGGAACAGGCTGATAGGCTGAACTTCATTTCAGACACACTTGTTGCAGAGGCATTCGCCGCTCCGGCTAATATATCAGCCGCCTGTGACACATTAAGACCATCGGCTCTGAAGGAATTTAAAACTGTTGAGGCAATTTCAGCAGCATCCGCAAGTTCAAGTTCACCAGCCGCCGCCAAAGATAATGCACCTTTTAGTCCACCACCCATGATGTCTTTTACACTTACACCAGCCTTGATGAGTTCCTCAATGCCAGATGCCGCTTCCTTGGCGGAATACTTGGTTTCTGCACCCATTTTAAGTGCCAAATCCTCAAGCTGTTTCATTTCCTCGCCAGTGGCACCCGATACAGCCTTTACGCTACTCATCCCGGCTTCAAAATCTGCTCCGGCTTTAAGTGATGCCGCTGCCATTCCTGCAAGAGGAAGTGTTAACGCAGCAGACATTGTTTTTCCCGCACCTGAAAGCTGTTTTCCCACATTTGACATGGTATCCTGTGCTTCCTGCAATCCTTTCTTCAAACTGCCTATGTCTGCAGTGACTTTCACCACCAGATTCCTTATTACTGCCATCCGTCCACCTCCTTCCAAGCATCAAAAAGGGACTTTACCATGGTCCGGCAAGTCCCTTCTGCTTTGCTATCTTTATTAGTTCTTCCTTTGTATATGCTTTCTTCTGTGCTTTAGGCTTTCGCTTTTTCATTAATGTCTCAAGCTTTGGCAGCTTCTTGGCTCTTGCAAAGGCTTCCACATGCCATGCAAGGTAGAGAAGATCACTGGTTTTTCGCTCCTCTCTTGCAACAAACCCTTCAGCCATGAGATTGAATTCAAAAGGTGTCAGCCTCCAGAATTCATCCGGCGAAATACCCATAACACCGACCGCAACCTTTAGGAGTCTGTACCAGTCCCAGTCTTCTCCTTTGCCGCTGTCGGCTTCTTCCCGTTTTTTCTTCCGAATGCCTCGGTCATCGCCTCGCCCAATTTTTCAGCCACCGTATTGATATCTGAAAAATCGTCAATCAGTTCTCCGACCCTTTCTGGTGTAAGGTTTTTATCCTCATGGTACAACCCTGCGTAGATAATGGTTCTCATATCTTTCACGCTGATGTTGTCCAAGTCCAGCTTACTGATTGGCTTTCCAATCATTTCTTCCACACGAACCAGTGCGTTGAGTCCGAAACGCAGACCCCTCGGTTTATCCAGTTCCAAAGTCACACTCTGTTTTGCCATTTTTGTTAACCCTCCCTGTAATATAGGGCACCAACACCCTGAATTTCTATTGATTCATTCACCACATCATCAACGGCAGCTTCAACTCCATCTGATTTGATGATTCCGTAACCTTCATACCTTGCCTTTGAAGCGGTAGTATCCACATAAAGTGCAATGATTACCTCCTGCCCAAGCCTTGAGAAGAATTCATCATCGCCCCAGTAGCTTTCAGCTGAGGCAGAAAACTCCTTGATGGAAGTGATAAATTCCTTCCAGCCGTTAGACATGAAGGTGGTGGTCTCTGGTGTTTCCATGCCAAGTTCGGCAGACCAGCTGAAGAAACCGCCATGTTGCTCCACGGTTACTGATTTCCCGCTGACCAGAACGATATCCTCACCATCCTTTGCTTCTTCAAAGACCACAACCCCGCCACAGTATTCAACTTCAAAGCCTGTGGTCTGAACCTCTCCATTCACCTTAACTGTAACTGGTGAATTCTTATCCCAATAGCGTTTGGTGCTATCTGAAATCGTAAATTTTCTTAAACTTAGGTCTGCCGTTGTTGCTTCATCTGTAAATGTTACTGGTGCATCATCTGTTTGAACAAATACACCGCCAACCTTTCCAGCTATTTCACCCATCTAAAAGCACCTCCTATGTGTAAGCCAATGCGCCATTACCCTGAAACTCTATGGAAATGGTCACGATGTCATCCACCGGGTCTTCCACCGACAGACTTGAGATGATTGCCTGCCCGTTATAATAGTTGGTGTTGTTGACATACAACTTCAAGTCAACCTCGGTTCCGTTTAAAAACGCATTCTGCAGAGCCGCCTGTCCATTGGCATCCGTGTGTACGTTATACGCCCCCTCAGCACTTGCCGACCACTCTTTGAGACCTGCGATGAAATTTTTCCACTCATCACCGAAGGCTGTGGTCTCCAAGGTATCAATTCCCAGTTCCAAAGACCAGTTGTTTAGAGCGGTTACCGCATTGGCACCAATCATGACCTTTCCTTTTTTTCCTGCTGTTCCAGCCATTTATATCACCCTTTCTTCATAATGAAATTGAAAATCCATGTGGCAATACCAGCCACCAGTGTCTGGCTCGTAGCCTTCAACCTCTCCCAGCATTAGAACAGCACCTATGTCAGTTCCATCAGTGCCGCCCATAAGCCCTGAGAAGTTTTGAAGGCAAAGCCGTATTTCCTCTGCCAGCGCCTTGCACTGGGCATATGTTTCAGCCCTTGCCGATATTTGAAATACCGGTGTTGTGTATCCGGTATCACCTTGTAATGAATGAAGCCTTTCTCCCGATATCTTTTGATAAGTCACGGCAGGAAGGCTTTTGTTTTGAGGGATCATCAAAGGATAAATCCTATCCTGAACAATCGCCTTCACTCCAACTACATTGCTTAAATGTGTATATAAGGCTTCCTCAAACATCCGATCACCTCGCTTTTCCGACTGCACGGCTGAGTTCACTTGTTACCTTTTCGGATATTTTCTCCTTGTTCTCATCCACCGCAGGTCTCATGAACGGTTGTGCAGCTTGGTTTTCAGTGCCAAGTTCGACAAAAGTGCCGTAGTATTCTTCCTTGCCCGGCTTTACCCTTACATCTGCTTTATAGGGTGTGCTTTTTCCAACCTCAAGCTGAAGGCTGCTTTTAAGCTTTCCAGTTCTAACAGGACACCTTCTTTTAGCATCATCAAGAGCAATTTTCCCTCCTGCCTCCGCAGCTTGAAGCAGAACATTTTCAGCATTCTGCCCCATTTCCTTCAGAATTTTTATAATTTCTTCCGCACCCTCAATCTCGGCTTTAACCTTTTTTGCCCTTGCTGAATAACTCCTTGCCATCAGACCACCTCCTCATGCTCCTTGCAGAGTAGGTACAGTGCAATATTTCTCTCATCCTTGTTGGAAACATGAAGGATATCAAGGCTTTTCTCCTTGAACAACACTCTCATTTGGGTGTTAACTCCCTCAACATACCGTATGATGATCTGCACCGTACTTTCCGCATGAAGCTGTTGAGCGGCAAATAACTCCTTGCCCGACAAAGGTTCCACACTTGCTGATACCTCTGCAAAATCACTCCATACTTTTCTTTCCTCTCCAAATGAATTCTTTGAGGAGATATATGTCTGAAGCTTGATTCTGTGTCTTAGCTTCCCGATGGAGAGCAGAGGCTTTGACATGCTGCCTTGCCCGACATATTGTCTTTTTTGATTATTCCAAGCCATAGCCTCACCACTCCTTATTCCGGTATGCCGTCAGCAATAGTGCCGAAGTTTCCTGTAGTTTTTTTACATCCACATTTTCACGAAACTCATAGAACTGTGACACCACATACCAGATTGTTGTTTTTACAAGTTCCGGCAGCACTCCATCATCTTCAGTAAAATCTGAAAGAGAGAAGCGGAGGACACCTTCTACGATATCCTCCGCCGCTGTTATAAAACTGGTTACAAGGGTGTCCTCGTGGTCTGAATCAAGTCTTAGAAATGCTTTTGTTTCTTCTAATGTGACCACCAAAGCCAACACCTCCTTATTCTGAAGCCATGACTCCCGCAGCTTTCAGCTTTGCAAGAAGGTTATTAAAATCCGATTTCAAATCGGAAATTGTTGTGGCGGTACTGTCAGACTGTGTTTCAGCAGGCTTCAGTTCATCACCATCAAAAGTGAGTTTCCCTCCGGCGGTAATCTCAAGAGTACCGCCGATTACTGTCTTTTCGCCACCTTGCTCGGTATAGTTTTTAACATTACTCATGGTTCACCTACGCTTTCTGCTGAAGAACCTTGATGGCTTCAGCAAGAATCAGCTTACCGTCAACCCTCTGTGTTGCCATGAAACCAACCTGGCCGGTTGCTGCGAACAATTCGTTCAATCTCTTAAAGGCTCTGCCTTGACGATCTGCAACCCAGTAGTAAGAGAAGTCTCCGAATGCAATAGTCTTGGCTGCAGCCTCAATTGTTGGCACAAAAGAAGATGTCAGCACAGGTCTTGTCAGAATTGTATCGGGAGTTCCTGCTGTCAAAGAAGGAGTCCACAAATACTGGCCATTGCCGTCTTTCAACTTTCTGATTGCTTTGACTGTGGCATCGTTCATCACAAAGGTTGCATTCTTACGGTATGGTGCTTTAAGGCTGAAGAATAAATCCATAACCTCATCCACCGTAATCGCAGTTGCACTTGCAGCAGTCACGCCAACCCCTGCACCACCTGTTGCATTGAAAATACCCGTAGGCTTTCCTGTACCATTTCCAATGAAGAATGCTTCCTCTTCCTTGGTCCCGATTCTTCTGGCAAACTCCTTGGCAATATAGCTTTCAAGGTTGAAAATGCTATCGTTCAAGAGTTCCTCTGAAACCTTAATCATGGTTGCAAGTTTGTATGCTCCAATTGAAACCTGCCCAAAGCTGTCATCACTTTCTGGAATTGCACCTTCCTCATCAACCCATGAAGCATTGCCTTTGGTAGCCACAACAGGAATTTTCTTATCTCCGCTTGATGTGGTGATTACCTTGGCAAGCTTCCTGAAAATGTTTTCCTCAAGCAAGGCTTCAACCAAGGTGCGTTCAAATTCATCCGGCACCAGGTAACCGCCTTCCGAATCAGTTCCAATCTGCAAAGCGTTCTGGACATCATAGCTGTTTTTATTTCTCATAGCTTTCCAGAAGGACTGTCTGTATTCATCGGTTGCCCTTCCTGTCTTTTCAACTCCTGCTCCAGCAGGTCTGTTGGTAATAGGAGCATTAACAGGCTTTGAAAGTTCGATATCCAGTGTCTGCTGTCTTTCCAGCCTGTCGATTTCCTTGCCAAGATTTACAACCTCAGCTTCCATTTTTTCATAGGTTGCAGTATCCTCTGCAGAAACTATGCCGTCATTGCCTCTCTTGGCATCAAGGAATGCTTTTGCAGCTTCCCATGCCTTCGCTCTCTTTTCAACCAGTTCTAAAATTCTGTTCATATTGGGTTCCTCCTTAAATTTTTAAGAGGTCAAGCCTCTTGTATAATGTGTTTGCATCTGTTCCATCCTGCTTTGCCTTTTGCGGCAGCTTGCTTATAAGTGAATTGGTCACTGCCATTCTGCTGAATATGACACCCTCTGGTGCTGACGCCTTACCGCTTTCATCAGAAAAAAGAATCCCATCCGCAAAGCCTAACTCCACAGCCTTATTGGCATTGAACCAACTTTCAGCATCCATCAGATGTGAAAGCTTTGCTCTTGAAAGTCCGGTTTTGAGTTCATAAGCATTGATAATGCTTTCCTTGACTTCGGACAGCATAGCGATTGCTTTTTCCATTTCAACCGTGTCTCCAAAGGCAATGGTCATAGGGTTGTGAATCATAAAAAGTCCGGTGGGAGAGATAAGCACATCTCCACCTGCCATTGCAATTACAGAAGCTGCACTTGCTGCGATACCGTCAATCTTTACAGTGACCTTGCCCCTGTAGTCCATCAGCATGTTGTAAATCTGGCTTGCAGCAAAAACATCACCACCCGGAGAGTTAATCCAGATGGTGATGTCACCAGTTCCATTCATTAATTCATTTTTGAATTGCTTGGGTGTCACCTCATCCCCAAACCAAGTCTCCTCGGCTATTGCACCCTCAAGGTACAAGGTTCTTGAGTCATCCTCATTTTTGACCCAGTTCCAAAATTTCTTATTCAAGTTTTCCATCCTCCTTTGCTCCAGTATTTGCACCAGCAAATGCTCCGGCATCTGCAAGCTTTGTCATGTTTCCGTTTATCAGATAGAGATCACCTCCAAGTTCCTCCGGTATCCTGTTGAGATTCTCCAGCTCACGAATATCATTTGAGGAGAGCCAGCCATTCTGTCTGCCGACTGAATAGCCATTCATCCTACTCTGATAATCACCCCTTAAAAGTCCATCCACATTAAACTTCACGAAATAGTCACGTTTTTCCGTTGGTAGAAGCAAGGCTCTCTGCATTGCCTGTTCCCAACGCACCACCCAAGGGTCAAGTGTGTATTTCACAAACTCAAGGCTCTGCTGCTCAATATTGGAGAAACTGGACTTTTCAAGGTCGCCAATCATGTGTGGCGGTATCCTGAAAATGCGAGCAATCTCATTCAGCTGAAACTTCCGGGTAGCAATAAACTGTGCTTGTTCGGGAGGTATCCCTATCGGAGAAAACTTCATACCTTCCTCCAAAACAGCTACCCTGTGGGCATTTCCACTACCCTGATACACCGAATTCCAACTCTCACGCACACGTTTTGGGTCTTTCACCACTCCCGGATGTTCAAGAACTCCTCCGGGATTAGCACCATTGGCAAAAAACTTGGCTCCGTATTCCTCGGTGGCTATAGCCATACCGATGGCATTCTTGGCCATGGCTATGGGGGAATAACCCATAAGACCATCAAATCCAAGTCCCGGAATATGCAGAACCACATCACTTTTTAAAGTTGCTGTACCTGCATCCGTTTGGTACTGATAAAAAACCTGTCCTTTGGAATCCCTGTCCACCGTCATTTTGTCTGGGAGCAGGGGATAAAGTGCTAAAACCCTGCCGTTTCTATCACGGACTATCTGGGCGTAGGCATTTCCCCATAATAAAAGATGACTCATCAGTGTTTCACGAAACACAAATGAAGTCATCTCGGGGTTTGGCTCGTCATGTAGCAAGTAGTATAGCTGATGGTCGATTGCTTTATCTTTTCCCCTGTCAGTATACTTGTAGGTGTGGAGCGGTAGGCTTGCCAATGTTTCAGCAAGAATTCTGACACAGGCATAAACTGCGGTTGTCTGCATCGCCGTTCGCTCATTCACAGCCTTACCACTACTTGTGCTACCAAAGAAAAAACTGTAGGCAGAACCTAAAAGGCTGTTGCTTGGCTTGTCTCTCGCTTTGAAAAACTTATCAAAAATTGGTATCTGCATTTGCTCACCTCCTAAAAATGGGCAAGAAAAAAGCACCTTCGTTTTTGAAGATGCTCAGTTTTTATTAATACTTAATTAGTTTGTACACAATTTCTCCAACAGCTTATTTGCTTCAATCACTGCCTCTGGAAAGTCTTTTTTAACTCTACTTGAATCTATGATTTTCTCAAGTGCCTCAATAATTCTTCTGCTGTTGATAATTCTCATGAGTGAATTTACTCTAACATTTGTTCCAGTTTCATTTTTATCTGGACCGTTTCCTTTGCTGTAGATGCTTTGGATGAATTGTTTTTTAAATTCCCTGTCATCATTTAGTTTTTCAATATTAGCTAATACCACCTCAGAATATAGTCCAACAAACCATGCACCTGCTGCAGTAAAAGCATCATCAAATTGCTTGTCTGTCATTTCAAACACCTCCTGCAAAAACTATATCACAGAAAAGTGCTGTTTGTTCTTAGCAAATATAATTGTTAACAACCGTCTTTAATCAGTTGTGATTATACTCGGCTGCAAGTTTTTTATAGAATTAGAATCCCTCTTTCATCATACACACTTCCACTGAAGCCACCATGCCGAATTGCCCTGTCAAGTGCCATGATTGTTGCCACAGCACCGTCAATTTTTTCAGTAGACTTTTCCTTGTCCGGCTTTATATTTCCTGCCGGGTCAGTTCTTACAAAAATATTATCCATCATCCACCGAAGAACAGGATGACCTCCGTGCGCCAATTTTCCTTCAAGTGTCAGCTTCATCAATTCCTTTGTTGGCGGAGACATATCTTTGAAACCCTGTCCAAAAGGTACCACTGTGAATCCCAAACCTTCAAGGTTCTGAACCATCTGCACCGCACCCCATCGGTCAAAGGCAATTTCCTTTATGTTGTACTTAGTTCCGAGTTCTTCAATAAAGTTTTCGATAAAACCATAATGGACCACATTACCCTCAGTGGTTTTCATATGCCCTTGTCGCTCCCACACATCATAGGGAACATGATCCCTTCTTACCCTCAGGTCTATATTATCCTCCGGAATCCAGAAGAACGGCATAACCACATACTTGCCATCATCGTCTATAGGTGGGAATATAAGCACAAAAGCCGTAATATCGGTTGTGCTTGAAAGGTCAAGTCCACCATAGCATTCCCTACCAAGGAGTTCATATGGGTCAACTCTGAAATCACATTTATCCCATTTCTCCATCGGCATCCATCTGACAAATTGCTTCACCCACTGGTTCAGCCTAAGCTGCCGGAACAGATTCTCCTCTGCCGGATTCTGTTTTGCATTTTCACAGGCAATCTGAATTTTTTCTATATCAACAGTTATGCCGATAGATGGATTTGCCTTTGCCCATACCTTTGGGTCAGTCCAATCATCGTTTTCACCTGCACCATAAATAATAGGATAGAAGGTGGGGTCGATTTTTCTTCCTGCCAATATATCCTCAGCCTTTTGGTGTACCTCCCAGCAAATAGAGTGCCGATCTGTCCCAGCTGTGGTGATCAGAAAATATAATGGTTGCTTTCTTGCATCCCCCGAGCCGTGGAGCATAACATCATAAAGGTTTCTGTTGGGCTGTGCATGAAGTTCATCGAACACAACACCGTGAACATTCAAGCCATGTTTGGTATAAGCTTCAGCTGAAAGCACTTGATAGAAGCTTCCAAGCGGTTTATATACCAACCGCTTCTGAGACAGCACTGGCTTTATTCTTGCTTTCAGAGCCGGGCATTGCTCCACCATATCTACAGCCACATCAAAAACAATGGATGCTTGCTGTCTGTCCGAGGCACAACCGTAAACCTCACCGCCATGCTCATGGTCACCGCAGGTCAATAATAGAGCAACCGCAGCAGCCAATTCAGACTTTCCTTGCTTCTTGGCAATTTCAATATACGCAGTATTGAACTGCCTGTATCCGTTTGGTTTCATCACACCAAAGAGGTCACGGATTATTTGCTCCTGCCAGTCAATAAGTTCAAAGGACTGTCCATGCCATTCACCCTTGGTATGTTTAAGGCAATTTATAAATGCAACAGCATTATCTGCTGAATCTTTTTTATATACCGAGCCATCCGCTTTGAAGATGGTCGGTTTGTATTTTTTCAGTTTTCGTATAACCATCCTCCTCCTTCAAAGAGATGAAAAAAAGAACCCCGGCTTGGAGTTCTTGAAAACATAATTTTTACTTTAATTTCTACAATGCTTGTTTTGCTGAATTCCTTACTGCATCATCGAGGAGGTTACTGTCAAAACCTGCAGAATTGTATCCCTGCAAGATGGTGTTGTAGTAATATCTACTTGGAGAACCAAGCGGTCTGCCATCATTCATGATATACACAATGACCTTGACCCATTGCTTTCCCATTCTCACCTTCAACCATTCCTTCCTGTAGAAGTGTGGCCAACCTTCATAACGGTCAAGAGCCGCTTCATCCGAAGGCTCGAGTTCCCAAACCAACACCGGAACTGAACTATCCTTTTTCTTTTCAACCGTGGCAACCGCTCCACCATTTCCGCCTCTGAAAAGAAGTTCATACCCATTCAGTTTTGCATTCCCAATAACCTTTGCAGTAGGGCATCGGTAAGCCATCTGCTCTAAATTGAGGTTACTGCCGTAAGCTATATATTTAATTTTTCCCATAATCACTTCACCCTTTCCGTTACCCTGTGGTGTCTTTGTACCAAGGGCATCTTGAAACCCTATACTTCCCCAAGCAGGAATTGCTTCTGCCAACAGAGGCGGTTTGAGCGCCCCTGTTGGCAAGGATTCATCTATGCCGCTGTGCGAAATCGCCAAGCGGCTGACCCGCTGAGTGCCTTGCAAAGATGCTCTCTGCAGTTTTTGAACTCGTCTCCGATAAGTCCTATGCGGTTTAAGTAAGTCCTCATTGCGAACTTTTCGTTTTCGGTTTGGTTTTTCCTGCTACTTGCACTCTTTTGGGTCAGTGCCTGCTTGTTCAAGGCAAGGGCAAGGATTATGTAGCTTCTTATTTTTCCTGCATGCAAGGTGCTGTTGAATCCCCTGAGTTCGACCGTATGGTTGCCGGTGAAAAAGCTGTGGAGATTCAAAAAGTGGTATCGGCTTGAATGGTAGTGTCTGTCCCTGTTTTCATTGTAACCGCTATACCAAATCTTCTCAATGGCATCCATGGTCTTTGGCTTTTTGCGGTTCATGGTGCTTACAAGGCTTTCATCCATCTTCTTGCAAAAACGCATTCTGTCGGGTTCAATCTCAAGTGCTTTGTAGAAAAGGTCGTTCTTGCTTGCGATGATATTTATAAAGTTTTTGATGCTCCTTGGGTTATGGTTTCCGCCGTCAAGGTGTATGTGAATTCCGCAGGTGCTGTTTGTGAAGGCTCCTGCTTTTCTAAGCTGTCTGACCATCTCCTGCAGAGTTTGAATATCGCCCTCATAGGTAAGGATGGGGCTGACCAGTTCAACCTTGTAGGTGTCGCCTGCTGATTGCGTCCTGCCGTTTTCCTTTGTCTCAGGTCTTACGCTTGCATCGCTCATCACCTGCCAAACCCTACCGTCCGGTGCTGTGATTTTTCTGCAATCGTAGCCATTGTTTGTACATTGGATGGTTCCGTTTAAGAATTTACCTACTGCCTCTGCAGCCTTAGCCCTTGTGATTCCTGTAAATTCAATTTCGATTCCAAACCTTGTGTTTTTCATAACCTTGCCACCTTTCAAAGTGTGTTTTTCCCCTTCGGGTATATACATATATCACTCTAAAAGGACTATATAGCAAGGCAATAAGGCATAATAAAACACACTTTATTATGCCTGTATAGCTTGACTTTACTGTGTTTCTATCACTCTGCAGCTATCCTCTCCATAAACAATTCCAAGACTTGAACCCGAGTCCCATCTCACATGAATGGTTCCAATGTCATCCACTGAAATTACAGTTCCGGTTTCTCCCCTTGATAGGTCGGAATATGGGTCATTCATTCTTAACAGTTCAACCCTCGTTCCGGGAGGATACTTTTTTCGAAGAAGCAGAAGTTGTTCCTTTGAAATATTGCTCATGCCGATGCCACCTCCTGAATACTATGCTGTTCACTTTTGAATGCAGCATTGCCAGAAAGTCTGCCGAGAAGGATTTTCCTCTCGGTTTTATATTCATCCCCGATGAAACCTAATCGGAGGAGAAAGCACCTCATTGCATATTTTTCATTTTCCACAGCTTTCTCTTTTGCCGAGCAGTATTTAAGTGCCTTTGCCTGCTGACTCAATTTTTCTGCAAGAAGGATGAATGCCTTTACCTCGTCAAAATTTAATGTTGCATTAAAAAACGTAAATTTAATTTCTGATTCTGTATCTAATGAAACTGTCCAATCTTGCTCTGCAGGTCTTGAAAGTGATTTTTCAAGCAAATTTGCTTTGCTTTTTATTAGTGCTGACAAGTTTTGAAGCGTCACTTCATTGTGTCCTTCAGTAGAAAATGTAATGCAAAGGTCACCCTCGGCTGTCAATTCTGGAAGATTCAAAGCATCAAGCACTTTCTTATAATCTAGGATTTGGTTTGTGTCAAAGGTTGGGGAATAAACAATTCCGTCTCTGTCTATACTCCAGCCACCAATTTCGTAAGCATAAGATGGAACACCTGAGTATTTCACCTGCTGACCGGTTGCTTCGGCAATGATTGCAGCCATTCCTTTTCTTTCAACACCTGTTACCTTTTGAGAAAATTTAACCATTTACCTCGCTCCTTTCAATTAAAGTAATTTCAGCACTTTTGAGCATAAAAAATACCTACCTTTCTTTCTTGGTAAGTACATATATCACTCTAAAGCTGTGAAATAGCAAGTCATTCATCACTATTAATTTTGTTTTCATGCACCCAAGCAATACCAGCGAGAACAAAGCATACACACGGAAGTGCAACACCGTTACCCCACATTTTATATTCCGCAGCATCAGAGTAAGGATTTTGAAGCCACTTTATAATCTGACTTCTGGTTTTGGCTTTCGTGCTTGTTCCCATGATATTTCGATGTTCCTCAAAAACTCTGCGCCACCAGTCGGTTTCCTCATCTGATGGATTCTCTGTTTCAAGGTTCAAACACCAATCTGCAGGAAATCCTTGTAGTAATGCACATTCAGTAGGGGTAAGCCTTCTGACTGTATACTCAGCTTCAACTACTCCATTATGACAGCCGGGGCAAGTTCCATTAACCAGAGTATTGGCTTTTCCATCCGTTCTGAAACACTGGCTTTCAGCTTTCATATAGGGATAGAAGCTTCCCGGTTGTGCCACAGCATGGGGACCCTTTGCAACAAGTGTCTGTGATTGCTCCTCCTGAATACTTATATCAAATTGGGCATTCTGACCTTGATTAAAACTTGCCCTGTCCAAGCTATAAGCAACAGCATGGCGGTCGGCAGTATTTAAGGTAAAGCTGACATCTTCATTGATGCCATCACCCTGTGGTCCATTTTTATCGGCTCTCCCAATCATGCTTCCTTGAAGGGCAACCACGGCAATTCCGCCTTGATTGCAGGAAGGATTTCCACCAGTTCCGTCAAGGGTTCTGCTCGTCTCGGCTTCATAAATTCCACTGTTGGGATTGCCCGAGAGCATTGAATTGCTTTTATCAGAGCAGATGCCATAAGCTTTTGGCACAAAAACCGTCTGCTCATTATTACAAGAGAGGGTTGCCGATTTATCCTCCTGCACCAATGCACCTTTCCCTCCACCTTCACAGCCGGAACGAATTTTCATTGTTGCAGGCTTCAGATCACAATTCGGTTCAAAAACACACTGGGTTCCTTTATAGTCGGTGCCAGTAAGTGTGTTTGCTTTGTCCTCGGTTACGGTCAGAGCGTATTGACGCTCATTCATAACCAACGGCACATTTCCTCCACCGGTACCCATACTGGAAGTTAATGTTTGAATTTTACCACTGTCATCAATCTTAACTCTGCTGTCTGCAGGATGGTTTTCAATGGCAACCGCAAGCTGATTATCTCCCATATCTGCTCGTAGGGTACAGGTTGAGTCCTTCCAACAGTGACCGCCTAATCTTGAAGCCGCTCCCGGTTCAAAGCAGACTGGCGCTCCAATGCAACCCTCAGCATCTCCGGTAGTTGTTTCCCTCTGTTGGATGCCCTTCGGAGAATACCCTGACAAGCTTTCGAACTCAAATAATATTTTCCCGGCACATTGGTCTGTAAAATCTGCGACAAGGTAGATTCTACGGCGTCTTTGGGCGACTCCCCAAAATTGTGCATCAATGGTTCGCCAGGCAACAGAAAAATCATCTCCCAAGATTTCTCCCGCACACAACCATTTGTCCTTTTCAGGCATAGGAACATCAACGGCTTCATCTTTAATCTTTGCGATTTCGGTAATGACTGCCCTGAAATCTTCTCCCTTTCCGCTTGAGAATGCGCCCGGCACGTTCTCCCACACGATAAATCGTGGATACATTCCATTGGTTTTACACCTCATTTCCTTGATAATTCTGATGGCTTCATGGAAAAGAACTGACTGTTTTCCTTCAAGTCCCGCTCTTTTTCCTGCCACAGACATGTCGGTGCAGGGTGAACCGAAGGTTATAATATCCACTGGCTCAATTTCTGCACCATTTATTTTTGTTAAATCCCCATAGTGTTTTACAAATGGGAGCTTCTTGGATGTCACTCTGATAGGGAAGGGTTCAATTTCACTTGCCCATACAGGAATTATTCCGTTTATCACCGCACCCAAAGGAAATCCTCCGCTCCCATCAAAAAGGCTGCCAAGTGTAAGATTACTCATCGGCAGCCACCACCTTGCTATGTGGAATTTCAACACCATCCCTCATAAGGAACACATCATTATCCGAACCCTGCTGTTCTATAAACCGCTTCACAATCACATCTGCATATTTTTCATCCAACTCAATGGTGTGGCATATTCGCTCCGTCTGTTCACAGGCAATCAATGTTGAACCACTTCCGCCAAAAGGATCAAGTACAATGCTGTTGGTAAGACTTGAATTCATTATTGGGTATGCCACCAAAGCAATGGGCTTCATTGTCGGATGGTGCTTTGATTTGGTTGGTCTGTCAAAGTTCCAGGTGGTACGCTGCTTTCTGTCCCCATAGAATTTATGTCCTGCGGTTGGCTTCCAACCTACAAGAACAGGCTCATGACTGTATTGATAATCACAGCGTCCTAAAACAGGAGAATTCTTAATCCAAATGCAGGTCTGATGACAGAAGAAACCCGCATCCTTAAATGCTGTTCTGAAATTCACTGTCTCCCTGTCTGCATGGAAAACGTAAATCGAACCACCATCTGCAAGGCTGTCATACATACCTTTGTAAGCCGAGAGCAGGAAATCATAAAACTTTTTGTCATCCATGTTGTCATTCCGAATTGTTCCGGCAGTACCTTCATAAGCCACATTATACGGCGGGTCTGTTACAACAAGGTTTGCT
Source organism: Pseudobacteroides sp. (assembly GCF_036567765.1). Taxonomy (NCBI): domain Bacteria; kingdom Bacillati; phylum Bacillota; class Clostridia; order Eubacteriales; family Oscillospiraceae; genus Pseudobacteroides; species Pseudobacteroides sp. Next base: position 89,700 of record NZ_DATCTU010000007.1, on the reverse strand, counting down.
TTTTTACCGTCCATCAAAGCTTTATAGGTTTCAGCCTTTGTGCTGTCACCGCAGATAAGCCTGTGCCTTCCAAGAATCCAGATGTCTCCCTGTTTGGTAACGGGGTTTTCAGGAAGAGGCTCGTCAAAGCCATCTTCCTTGATTTTGTTATTTATCTTATCTTTGAAAAGTTCATCAATTTCAGCAGCATCAAAACCTGTCAATGAAATATCAAAGGCACTGTCATTCAAATCTGAAATGAGCAGTGCCAGTTTTTCATTGTCCCATTCTCCGCCTATTTTATTAAGAGCGATATTTAATGCCTTTTCCTTTTGTTCATCCAGTTCCACCACCACGCAGTCCACTTCCTCGAAACCCATCTGGTGAAGGATTTTCAATCTCTGATGTCCTCCCACCACATTGCCTGTGGTCTTGTTCCAGATAACCGGTTCCACATATCCGAATTCCTCAATGGAACGCTTCAACTTTTCAAATTCCGCATCGCCCGGCTTCAGGTCTTTCCTTGGGTTATAGTCTGCCGGGTTTAGAATATTGGTTTTAATTCTCTGTATGTTCAAGCTTTTTCACCGCCTCTTTCAGATCATATTTTTTATTTGTCCACTCCCAGTGATTTAAAAAGTTACTGAAATGTCCATAAACAGCGGTGTCTGCAAATCTCGCATCTCTTAAATGCAGCTTCTCAATGATTGCAGCAGGCCGTAAGTTGAAAACCTCAAGTACCGCATCACGGATTACAGAATCCGAAACAGTACCTGTCCCAAAGGTACAAACATCAACAGCCACTGGGTCAGCTTTGCCGATTGCATAAGAAATGCTTACCTCACACTTTTTGGCAAGATAAGCATCCAATACATTTTTAGCAATATACCGAGCCATATAGGCACCGGAGCGGTCAACCTTTGTTCCGTCTTTTCCACTGAAGGCTCCTCCACCATGGGAGGCAAGTCCTCCGTAAGTATCAACCATCAATTTTCTTCCTGTTAATCCAGTGTCAGCTTCGGGACCACCAAAAACAAATCTGCCGGAGGGATTTACAAGAATCTCCGTTTCCTCATCAAAGGGAAATGAGTCAAATGCATCCCACAGCACCCACTGAATTATGTCCTTCCTTAGCTCCTCCTGTGATTTCTCCGGAGAATGCTGAGTGGAAACAATAATGGTTTTGACCCTCTTGGGTATTTCATTTTCATATTCAATGGTAACCTGTGCTTTTCCATCAGGCATCAAGCCTTGAACCAAGCCATCTTTACGCACCTTGGTCAATCGCCTTGTGATATTGTGTGCCAGAACAACAGGGAGAGGAAGGTACTCTCTTGTTTCATCAGTTGCATATCCATATACAATACCCTGGTCCCCAGCTCCAATTTCCCCGTAAGGTTTGAATTCACCACCCCTTACTTCAAGTGCAGTGTCCACACCCATTGCAATATCAGTACTTTGATTATGAATATGCTCTACAATACTAAACCTCTTGGGGTCATATCCGACATCCTTCAAAACCACTCTGATAACAAGGGGAATATCAATTTTTGTTCTACAGGTGATTTCGCCCGCAACAACAATTTTGCCTTTGGTAGCCAACACCTCACAAGCCACACGGGATAGCTTGTCTTTTCTCAAACACGCATCCAAAATGCTGTCTGCAATAAGGTCGCACAGTTTATCGGGATGTCCCTCAGTCACACTTTCAGCGGTCAAATACTTTTTATTATTCATCTTCAGTCTCCAATCATAATTTTTTACCCTTTCCGGGCAGTCAGAAGTTTTTCCATCACATCGTCATGGGGATTGCTGTTTTTATAGTCTGTTGAACAGTTCTCACGAACCACTTGGTAAATCTGATACCAGATATTGTTTGCCTGCTTCATAAAGCTTTGGCTCGCTGAAACATAAGGTGACAGCATTGCATTTCCGGTCGTGGGGTGCTTTGCCAAGAAGCCAAATTCCGTAATGCATTCTTCGCACTGAATCCACCGGGAAACGCTCATTGCATATTGCTCCAGCATCTGTGCCGGGATAAGCTGTGAGCAATTTCGCTCTGACAGCCAGTTCCATGTTTTTTCATAAATATCTACAGCCATTAGGTCTTTACCGTTTTTCTGCTTGGCTGCAAGATACTCTCTTGGCGGTGGCATTGCCAACCCTTCCAGATTTGCTGTGTCAGAAAACTCAACAACAGAAAGCTTCCTCTTGCCGGGGTTTCCTTCCAGTAATTTATCAGCCAGTGCTTTCTTTTTTTGACCTGCACCGACTCTTGCACCGCCATGTCCATTTGCCATTTTTCATCACCTGCCTTTCCAAGAATCAAGCCGGGGGTATATACCCTTCTTGAAACTGCAATTTTTCGTGCGAAGGGGGGCGCCCGTTGCCCTGTGCAAAGGTAACAGGGATTTTGGCCCCCCCCCTAGCCCCATCTGCCACCTTCCTTTGCAGTGATAGTGCTGTGACAACTACTGCATAATGACATTAAATTCTCATCACTGCTGTCACCACCTTTGGACAGAGGTTTGATGTGATGCACCTCATTGGCAGGGGTTGTCTTCTTGTTTTTTAAACACTCCTCACAGAGTGGGTGAGCCTTAATGTATCTGTCTCTGATACGCTTCCATGCTCTGCCGTAACGCCTTTTCATAAGAGGCTGACGTTCTTTGTTGTACTGTCTGTCAATTTCCTTTTGATGCTTCTCGCAGTATCTGCCATTGGTAAGTTCAGGGCAGCCATTGATACTGCAAGGTCTTTTAGGTTTTAAAGGCACCTATTTCACCACCTTTTTAGGGCATAGAAAAAGCCACCAAAGATTTCTCTAAGATGGCTCGGTCTTGATGCTATTTTTCTACTCTAACAATAACAGATTTAAATACTGTATTTCTCTGTACTTTACTGTAATGTTGCAGGAACAACGATATAGGATAGTGCTTTTTTATGAACCTTGAATACATTATCGATACTGTAATTCATATCCACAGCAATCTGCTCGAAGGTCATAAAGCAGAGATACCTTTTTTCCAAGAGGGTTTGGTACTCTGTATTGCGAATTCTTTTTATAACCATAACAATCTCATGCTTCAGCCTTACAAGGCAATCGATATCATTGTTTATTTCTGCTTGCAAATCTATGATTTTACCCACTGCATCTGCCATTGTAGATGTCGCACGGTTTGGATTCCGTGGCATATCACTAAGAGTGGCGGTCGCTTTTGTTGCAAGAAGGTTCAAAGACTCAACTTGTCCTAGCTTAGAATTGATGCGCTGGTCAAGGCGATAAGCCTGGCCAAGGTATTCTTTTGCTGTCATATCGCTACCCCCTTATTTTTCATTTCTTCGTTCAGTTTACCGATAAGCATTTCACCATCAATACCAGTAAGCAGCTTGTAGAACTCTGAACGAAAAAACTGTTCAATTTGCTTTATTTGGTACTTTGCAGTTCTATCTTTAGGGTAAAGTGTAAGTGTTTGCAGTCCTTTTCTATAATCATTAACTGCCGATAACACAATGGCATTCGCTAAATTTTGATAATTATCGTTCATACATTAACTCCTTCCAAACTGGCTTTTACTGCAGCAATCAGTGCAGATTGTGCTTTATCTTTTTTCTCAAGTGCCATCATAATCCGTTCGTCAATGGTGTCTTTTGTTATGATGTGGTGTATTACAACAGTATCCGATGTTTGACCTTGCCGCCAAAGACGGGCATTGGTCTGTTGGTAAAGTTCAAGGCTCCAAGTCAGTCCAAACCATATCAAAGTGGAGCCTCCACTTTGAAGATTAAGTCCATGTCCTGCAGAGGCAGGATGGATAACAGCTACAGAAATATTGCCATTGTTCCAGTCGGAGATGTCTTTGGAAGTCTTAATCTCACGAACTTTGAATCGCTTTTGAATTCTATCTAAATCATGTTTAAACCAGTAAGCTACTAAAACAGGCTTGCCATTGGCGGATTCCAATAAATCCTCAAGGGCATCCAGCTTGCGATCGTGTATTTGAAAGACCTGCTTGCTCTCACCATACACAGCACCATTTGCCATTTGGCATAGTTTATTGGAAAGTGCTGCCGCATTGACTGCATCAATCTCCTCACCCTTAAGGGATAATACCAAGTCCTGCTTCAAGCTGTTATAGGCTTTGAGTTCCTTTTCTGAAAGAGTGACTTCTACTCGGTTGTTTAAACATTCCGGCATTTGCAAATAATCGGTACTCTTCATACTGATTGTGATGTCTGAAATAAGGCGATAGATTGCATCTTCAGCACCAACCTTCGGTTTATAGCTAAACACCATCTGCTGATTACGTTTGTCGGGGTCAAAGAAGTTGCTGCGGTAGTGAGTGATAAATCTTCCAAGTCGCTTGCCCATATCAAGGAGCCTGAACTCTGCCCATAAATCCATCAAACCATTACTGGAGGGAGTCCCAGTCAAACCAACAATGCGTTTTACCGTAGGTCTAACTTTCATAAGGCTTTTGAACCTTTTTGCACTATAGGATTTGAAGGAAGATAACTCATCTATGACCACCATGTCATAGTCAAATGGTAAGTCACTTTCATTTATCAGCCAGTCCACATTCTCACGATTAATAAGGTGGATATGAACTTTTTGCATGAGTGCCGCTTTTCGTTGAATCTCGCTGCCTACTGCCACTGAAAATGTAAGACCTTTTAGGTGATCCCATTTTTCAATTTCTGCAGGCCATGTATCCCTTGCAACCCTAAGTGGCGCAATAACAAGAACTTTGCAGGTTTCAAAGAAATCCAGGCAAAGGTCAAAAATTGCTGTTAGAGTTATAACGCTCTTGCCAAGTCCCATATCAAGCAGTACCGCTGAGATTGGGTGTTCTAATATGAATCTTGTTGCAAAAGTCTGATAATCATGAGGATTGTATTTCACTTAGAACCCCTCCAATCTGTGCGATATCGTCAATGCAGTAAACTAAAAAACCTAGCTGCTCCAGTTGCCTTTTTCGTTTTACTTGCAAAGGCCTTAATTTCTTCTGTGGTGCTTTTATTTCAACAAATGCAAACTTCCCTTGAGGTAAAAGCACCAAACGGTCAGGCACTCCATCCAAACCGGGAGATACAAACTTGGGGCAGATACCTCCCATATTTTTCACTGCTGTTACCAGCTTTTTTTCTATTTCTTTTTCAAGCATTTTCTGCCTCCTTCAAGCATCAGTGAATAATTGAGGGGTGTTTATGTAGGTCTTGAATGGCATTTTCCTAACTTTATATATAGTAAAATTTTTATTTCTTAAGAAAAGTTATATAATAGACCATCATGACCTACATATTTATAAAAACTGTCTTATTCCAGAAATTCAGATTTCAGCCTAAACCCTTTAATAAAGACACCTTTAGGGGTCCTGCGTCTTTCAAAACCCTCTACATCAAGTGCAGTATAAAAATCTGTCGTACTGCGGATATATTCACCCGTCTGCATACAGAAAGAACGATACTCGTTATAAACCTCTCCGGACTTTGCCGAGTATGTTTCATCAACTTCACAACGTTCCATGAAAAAATGTGAAAGCCAGTCATTGTTGTCCTTGTATGCCTGAATGGCATCCTTTACCTTTTGAGGAGGTTCGATTTTATAATTGTCTTCGATTACCTTTTTTGCACCCTCGATCACCCAAGCGAGAACTGCACCACCTGCATTCTCAAAAAGATAATCCGCATAGTTCTTCACATCCTGCTTGCCTTCGATCTTTGCATGAAAAGGAATCACAATGAGCCTTCGCCATGTGCCTTTATCAATCGCCCCAACCTTTGGCAGGTGATTGGTATATAGCACCAATGTGTGGCTGGGAGTATAGCTGAAGGGATCTTTATATTTCTTTTCTGCATATATTTCATCTGTGGAGCAGAGTTGTTTTACATTTGAGGTGTTAAGGCGCATCCCTTCTTCGAGTTCAGCAGCAATCAATAATCTTTTGCCCTTTGCCTCTGCAAGTTCTGGTTTCACATTCCTATGACAACCTACGGTAAGCATATCTGCAGAAATATTTCCGCTATATGTACCAAGAACTCTGGACACTACATTCCAAAAAGTGGACTTGCCATTTCGCCCCTCACCATAAGCAATAATCAATGCCTCCACATATACCTTGCCAATTGCGGAAAGACCCACGATTTTCTGAACATACTGGGTGAGTTCTGCATCATTGCAGAAAAATGTCTTTAATGCATCCTCCCATATTTCTGCACCTTCATTACCGGGGTCCACCGTTGTTTGTTTTGTAATAAAGTGTAGGGAGTCATGCTCCATTAAAACACCCGCACCTTTTCGCAAATCATAAGTAGCAGAGGGTGTATTCAACAAAAATTCATCTGAATCAAGTGTCCGTTGCTCAATTAAAAGCTGTGGACGAGCCTCTTTTAATGCTGATGTAATATATTTAGAATCCCTGCGTTTAATGGCATAGTTCCTATAAGCCGTTGCCGCCTCGTAAACATCAAATGTGTGTCCCTGTTGTTTATTAAAAGCATTAGCTGCCTTCTTTGCTCCCATTGCCACCAATATTTCTGCCGCACCGTTTTTAAGCATTTCAGCCATTGCTTTTTTTATTTCTGCTTCAGCCTCCTCAAGCTGTCTGGTAGTAAGTTCCTGTGCTACCGCCTGCGACTTGGGTTTTGATTCCTCCCAAAAACTGCCGTTATATACGATATAGTCTGTTGCAGGTGAATACCTGAGTGCGTTGATATACTCCCTTGCAAGAACAACCGCCTGACCCACATCAGAGAAATCATCCGGCTTTAACAATGAGTTAGTGTTATATTGCTCCGGTGGAATGTACCCCTCTTGAGAGGCAACACGCTTTCCAAAATTAATAGCACTGTTCCATATGACTTTCAGTTCGATTTCATCAAGTGGGGGAACACACTTTTCAGCTACTTTCAGAAAGCGAGCATAAGCCTCTTCGTTATTGCCATAACGCTTGATGATTTTCCCGGCAAAATGGGACATGGTGCTGTTACGCTTGCCCTCCGGGATTTGCTCCTGTTCGTTATCCCAATTTTCAAAAGCCATTTCATTGAGAAACTCAACAATATTTTTATTGCCATTGTAAATCTCAACCTCGGCATTATCAGTACCATAAAGAAATCTGGCAATGTCAAGAGCCTTGCTATCAAAGTAAGGAAACTCATCTGAAATTCTCTGTTTTAATCCTGCATATTCTACTGGGTCTGTTATCATTGGAGTCATAAAATACACATGAAATCTTGGACGGGCAGATCTATTACCTTTTTGCTTCATATGATTTCTACTGTAAACAACCACAAAAGGTACATTTTCAAATGCTGTGGCAACATCAACTGAGGTCACCCAATCTTTGGGGTCATCTGAGTGGTCATTATCACAATCAAGTGGCACATTATCCGCACTTATAAAATTATCATTGCTGCGATAGTTATTCTTATATCTTGCCGTTACATGGTCATGGGAGATAGCTGCAAGAAAACTTTCCTTGTCAGTAACCACCACTTGATTGGGATACAGACAATTTGCACTGTTGCCAATGCAGTCTGCAGTGTATAAAGTGAAGTTAAGCATATTCTTCAACCTCCTTCATCTCCCAGTTGAACCATTTAATTTTCATTCTGCGTTTCTTTGCTACACCAATTTCACGAGCCATACCCTTACTGATAACTCCGCCAAAGACCCATAACTCATTACATTTTCCAAGCAACACATAATTAAAGTGCATTGCAAGTTCCCGTTCTTTCTCGATATCATCATCCATAAACTGCGGATACATAAGATGAGGAGTGACAGGAATACCACTTTGTTCTGCTGTGAATCTACTATACCTCTTGGCATTGTTTACATTGTTTTCAATATCTCCTGCATACGGGCTACACACATACACCAAAGGGCGATAGGCAGCCTTTTTATCAGCTACCATCTCCTCACGGTGGATATTGGTAAGAGCCTCATATGTGGTTGGGTCAAAGTACCCTTCGTGATTGAACTTATCAATACCCATCCTGTTACACCTCCTGTTCAATTAGTGGAGGCATTCCATCTGCCTTCATTAATCCGTAAATGAAAAGTCTCCCTTTTTGTGTCCAATAGGTATGAACCTTGATATGTTGATCACCTTGAGTTCCCAAATAACTGTGGGTTTTGGTGCTGGTATACCCTTTTTCAGCAAACTTCTGATACAACAGCCAAATCTCACCTTGCTTGAACTGCACACCTTTTTCATGAAGATAACGATTCATCCAAATTGCTGATTTCCCATAATCCTTTGCAATTGCTGATGTAGAAATAAGGTCTTTACAGTTAAGCACCACATCGTAATAACTGGCTTTCGGTTTCATCTCTGTAATCTGCTGATTCTGAATTGCCACAGTATCAACAAGTTCTGCATTTTGCTTTTTCATCAATGCAAGTTGATTATTTGCAAACTGTAATGCCCTTGCCATAACAGCCTCTGGCGAGTTCCATGCCTCTTCTACTTTGATGAAATACTGACGGAACTTTCTGCCAACCTCAGTACGCTGAATCATACAAAGTTGCTTTGCCATATCAACAGTAAGTTGATGATCTACCTTGTTCTGACCTCCATGCATCTCGCTTCCCAAATTTGAGAAGCAAGTTTTATAGTCACTTCCTTCTGCAAATCCGTACTCACACATACGTTTCATCCAGTCTGCATATTTTGTCCCCACTTCCAAAGCAGCATATAATTCTCGTCCACTCACAGTAGGGCGGTCACTGTCAAAACTGATTCTGATTAATTCGTTCATTACGAATTACCTCCTGAGATTTATTTGAAGGTCTCTACCTTCCTAAATCCCAGTCAAAAAAAAGCAAGGAGTTTTTAACCCCCTGCTAAAAAAATATTTATAATTAATCTTTTTTATAAAATTGACATTCAAATCCATCGGCACGAAGCAGCAGGCCTTTTGCCCACAGAGGTGTTCTACCCATCTTTTCACAAACATCCGCCAGCTTAACATTATGGTCAGCCTCTATGATAATTTCATCATGCACATGCCCCACAATTCTATAGTTGCAAAGATTCTTCAATGCATAGCACAAAATATCACGGCTGATAGCCTGAACTATGTTTTCCACGAATTTCGGGCCATAACTTTCCAACCTCTCCCACTTTTTTGTGGCTCCAATGCCCTCATAGTTAACAGACTCACCACCAAATACATTTACACCCATGCGAGGTTTCACATAACAAAGCCGTCTTCCGGATGGGAGTGTAATAAACAGCATTCCACTTTTATAACTGACTCCAATACCATTAATTTCATCGGGTATGCGATTTTTTACACAGTTTTTTACTACACGGTCAACATCCCACCACAGCTTTGTAATATTAGGATTGGAATCTCTCCACGCCTTAACCAGTGGCTGCAATTCATCTTCTGCAAGGCCCATTTCAAGTGCGCCCATAGCTTTTAAGGCACCAACGGAGCCTCCATAACCCAAGGCTAATTCCGAAATTTTTCCTTTTTGTCTTAAGTGGCCATTGGTACCGTTTTTCTCAACAGGGACATGGAACATCCTGCTTGCACTACTGCAGTAAATATCTCCACCGTCTGCAAACACATCGAGCCTCCACTGTTCTCCTGCAAGCCAAGCAATAACACGAGCCTCAATTGCAGCGAAGTCTGCCACAATATATTTCCTGTTGTTTTGTGGCACAAATGAAGTGCGAATGAGTTCTGATAACACATCCGGGACAGAATCATAAAGAAGGTTCAGGGCATCAAAGTTGCCACTGCATACCAAACTCCGAGCCTGCTCCAAATCGGGCATATGGTTTTGGGGTAAATTCTGTAATTGTATAAGCCTGCCACTAAAGCGTCCTGTGCGATTTGCACCGTAAAATTGAAACATACCTCTTGCACGGTGATCCTTGCAGACTACATTTTGCATTGCCGTATATTTCTTTACACTGGACTTTGCCAGTTGTTGACGCAGTTCCAATACCTCTCCCAGTTGTTCTGGTGCAGTTTTTATCATCTCTGCCACAGCCTTTTTCCCAAGGGTATCTGTTTCCAATCCGTTATCTGCAAGCCAATTCTTCATTTGCAATACAGAATTCGGATTGTCGAGATTTGTCGCTTCTTGCATAAGTGCCGTCAGCTTTTTGTTAGAATAATCATCAATGGCTATAGCCTGCTTCACAAAAGTCATGTCAACACCAATGCCACGGTCATTTATTTCCTGGTCCAGATGATATTCATTCCAAATAGCATCCTGCACTGGAAACTTGGATAATTTCTCTTGTATTGCCAACTCCACTTCAACATCACGCAGGTTGTATGATTTAAACTGCTGCCATTTATCGGTATCATGCTCTGGCAGATTTCTAGTTCGACCACCATTAATTTTTGTGGCAGTGCAAGGGACACAGAAGTATCGAATAAGGTTTTTACCCTCGCTTAATTTTTGTTTCTCAAGACCAAGCACAGCACCGACACCCTCCAAAGAAAGAGGCAAACCCAATGTTGCCGACCACACCATAGTGCAATGCCATGATGTTGGTTCAAGATAACGTCCTGTTTGCATACCGAGGAATCTGGATAAGCATATACGCTCAAACTGAGCATTGAATGCCCATTTTTGAACGGCATTATCAGAAAGTGCATTCATTATTTCCTCCGGTATCGTTTCACCACGAGCAAGGTCAACAACCTTTATATCACCACCATCTACGGAATATCCAAACAACATGATTTCAAAATCACTGCTTTCGGCATAGCGGTAAACTCCTGACTTTTGTAGATTCACACTAGAAAATGACTCAATATCAATTGATATGGATTTCATTTATATAACCACCCTTTCAAAGCGAACAAGGTGACGAAGATAATCCTCCGTCACCCCGTCCGTACAGTTATTTTGCAATTATGCCAAGAAATCATCATCCTCAACAGTAGTGAAATCATCAGCAGCATTGGTTCTACCGCCCAAAGGCTCTCCGTCCCTGACTTTCTGAATGTTACCCAAACCGCAGGCAACACCCTTATTTCCGTTGGAGTTGAAAGCGTAGAAGTTCAACGATACTCTTGCATAGCAGCCGCTGTAAACTTCACCCCTATCAAGAATCGGTCTGACAGCTTTATCCACAATCTGAGGAGCGGTAGTGCTGTTGGCATTAACGAAGTAATGTCCCTTATAGGCATCATCGTCACGTTCCACATCCCCGTCACGAAGAGGAATTTTAATAGCTGACTTGTTTGGCTTTTTACCGCCAAACTTAGAAATACCTTCTTCGATTGCAGCATCAATTGCCGCATTGATTGCGTTGATGGTTTCGATGTCATCCTTTGGAATAAGTACCGATACACTAAATTTCTCCGCACCGCCGTTAATTGATACTGGCTCCCAGCCGTGGAAGTAGGAAAGGCGAGTGTTTTTACCTGTGATAACTTTTGTATTAGTCTGATTTTTCATAATATTAATCCTCCATAATTTCGTTAAATTCGTTTTTTACATCTGATACATTGATAGCCGCACGTTTATCCGTTATTGGAACCAGTGTAGGCTTGCCCGGTGGTTTATAAATGAGATCACCGAGAACCTCTTCAAATTTTTTCTTGCCCATCAGTTTCTGCATTTCGGTTAATGTAATAAGGCTCTGACAGTAGATGTCCTTATATCCATTGGCCTTGGCTGTTTCTGCCACAGCTTCTTCATCCTTGTACTTACGTACAGATCGACCCTCTACTACCTTAAAACCGTTCCACAGCTTGCCATGATTGATGGCGGCGTCCATTGCGTAGGCCATGATTTCATTTGCCCATTTTGTAAGGTCAGGTAGCTTTTCAAGGACCTCTTCAATTTCAGAATCCGAGAGCAAAGGGGGTAGCTTGAACTCCAATTGAGCCAGTTTTAAATTTTCCTCTGCTCTTGCACGGCACTTGATAGCTGCACGGCAGAAAGTACACCACTCACCGGGTTGGTATTCCCCCTCGCCCTTAATAGCTATTTGAGCCTTTGGTTTCAGTTCTTTTTCCGCCCAGTCCGTTAATTCTTCCACAGAAATAGTCCATGTGCTGACATTCTCTCTTCGTGGCTGGAAGATGCTCATTGACACCTCTTTAAAATCATAAAGGCTGTCATAGATTTCCAAAGCGCCTAGTGCATACAATTTCATCTGCGGATTTTCTACCGAATCCACAAGCACTCCCATACCATATTTAAAATCGATAATGTGCAGTTTTTTGTCTGCAATGATGATACAGTCAACCGTACCAAAGCCTTGAGGCACATAACGTGAGAAATCAAGTTGCTGTTCAATTATCACAATTGGATCTTTGCAATCCTGCTTTGCCAGTTCCAATTGCTCCAATACAAACTCCACATAGCTGTCACTGTGTTCTTCCATTTCGTCAGAATCAAACTCTGAAACAGGACGCTTGCTCCTTATATGTAGTGCCTTCCGCAGTTTGTGTTCACAAAGCGCATGAGCGGCAGTACCTTCAGCAGCAGCCGTGCTTTCCTTTTTTTCAAAACATTTCTCCAACATGGCAGATGGTAGACAGTTTAGCCACCTGTGAGAACCCGATGCTGAAAGGTCTGCGTGACTATTTCCCATTAGCAGCTTCCTCCACGTCTTTCAAAATGTTAGCGTAATGCACAGGGTCAACATCACTCAGTTTAGTGCCACCATACTTTTTGATAATGTCACGCACTTCAGCCGTCTTTCCTGCTTGGCTCATATCAGCCAGTTTTGCTCTGACATCTTCAAGCTTGATTTCCTTTGCTTTCTTTTTTTCCGTTTTCTGTGCTGCTTGCCCGTTAGCAGGAGCAGGCTCTTTGACTGATGCGGTAGCCTCAGTTTCCGCCATTGCATCACAAAGCACCTGTAGGCTATCTGCCAAGGAGCGAACATCAGAAATTACATCCAACAGCAGCTTTACTTTGCTCATTTTGCACCTCCTCAACTATTTCATGGATTTCAACCGACTCAACGGACTGTCCGGGTGTTAGCACCAAGATTTCTGTGTTCTCCCCCAAAAGAGCAGTTAACAGTTTTCTTGGAATGCTGCGGATACCGCCTTTTAGAACCATTTGCTTTTGACCCTTTGGATCAGTAACATTGATGCAGACCTTATGTTTTAAGCCCATCTTTTTCACCTCTTCCTGTGAGGTAATCACCTTCACAAATACCAGTCAAAAAAATGTAGGGGGTTTTTAACCCCCACATAAAACTTTTCAAAATTTCTTTTTTATCTGCTCATAAATACGATTTATACGCTTGTGAATATTGGGAATACTTGTCCCCAATACCTCCGCTGCCTCAGTAAGGGTCATACTTTGAATGACTACCATTTGGTAAAGTTCCTGTTGCTCCTTGGTCAGCGTTTCTACAACATCACGCAAACGCTCTACTGCAGGCGATACCTCTTTTTCTAAAGAATAATATGCCTCTTCAAGTACTTTACTTTTGTCCTGTGAAGTACCATCTTCACCATCAGAAGCATCAATAGAGATATTCCAGTTCTTTGGTGCAACCTCACCGGGATGAGCCTCTTCCCATTCTTTAACCGCTGCCTTTTCCTGCTTATCCATCTTAGGCCTGCTGTTTTTGATGTTAGTGTAAACTTCGTTGTCATCCAAACTGTGTAATAGTTTAATGTCCACCTCTGTAATACCGTCCTTACCTGGCCTGACCGTGACCTTCCCATTGACACCATAATAGGTGTATGTACCTCTCTTGTTACTCGGTGTTTTCTTAAATTTCATTTTGTATTCCTTTCCGTCCTGGCATTGAGCGGCGGAATACAAAAAGAGCCTGTAAAAAAGATGTCCACAGACTCCGCTTGTCCTTAAAATGGGCGCACGAAATCACGGTGGGTGCATCTTCATTCCAAACACAGACCTTATTGCTGTGTTCTGAACTCTCTATGCATCCCGCCGTCCTAATGCGCATCTCGGACATTGAGATTTTATTTTGAAAGCATTTTTGCTATCTATAAACTTAATGTATCACGGAATTTTTTTTAAAAATGGACACGCTGTGTCCGGTCAAAATCTGCGAAAATAAAAAAGCCAGAGTTATCTTTTTTCAGCCTTTATGGCTTACTTAGATAACTCCGGCTTTTTGTTCCACGATTGTTTACGGGACAGGGTGCGGTAGTTTCCACTATATTATTTTATTTACGGCCTTTGCAGCCTCTACTTGATAGACCACATCTTCCCAAGGAATTTTTTCATATTTGTTTTTGTCTATCTTTTTTTCAAGAAAAACCTTACCGTTTTCAATCACAACATCACAAAATCGTGTGGGTACCTGCTTATCACTATGCAGGATTCTGATTGGAGTTTTTATCAATCTGGTTTACCTCCCTTTACATATTTTGAAATCAGTTGATGTATTTTAGGTGTAATTTTCGCATCATATTCAGAGGTTTCAATCAAATCATACAATTTATCATCACCTTCGAATCAATGGCAAAATTGCCCATGTCGGGCGAACTATACTTTGAACCATAAAATTTCAATGATCCGAAGGATATAATTCAAAAGAAATTATTTTATCTTATTTGCTGCCGCTAGCCATTTCTCAAGGGATTCATCATCGATTGTGTAATAGATCTCACCAGACAAGCCTATGTTTTCAATAACATTAACCTCTTTTGGAAGAGTGTTTTTTATTGCGTTCACACGCCCGGCAGTCAATCTGCCCCAATTATCCTTAAAGAAACGGTCTACCCAGACTTCTGCGTAAACTCCATTTACAACTATACCCAATGTAATTCGTGATGGTTTGTATTCGGTTGCCCAGCCAAACCCCTTAGGATTAATGTATTTGCCACTCTTATTATGCTTTTTCTCATAACCCTTGTGTCCTTGGGTCACGGCGTATTCACCAGTTTCATAATAAAACGAGATAATTTTTGCTTCCATAAAAAAATCGCCTCCATACTGAAATGTATCCGCGTGGCCACTTGGATTAATACCAGTATAAAGGCTAATTTTCATCTAGTCATTCAATGTGCAAATTTCAAAAAATCTGCACGGTACTATTTTAATAATTCATGAATTGCTCTTCCGACAAATTTGTCTACAACAGCTTCTATTTCATGATAATCATTGTCTATTTTTTTGCAATGTTCAACATACCTTTGTTGAATGTCCTGTATCAAATCACTCTTTTCATCTTCGTTTTTCTGTTCTTTTAGTTCTGTTAAAAGGTTCTTATACCGCTCTAATTCCTTCTCACATCTATGAATATTATTTTCAAGAATTTTAATTTTTTCGGTAACCGATTTCTCTTGTGGTTCACAAAAGTTCCCTTCAGATATCTGCGTTGCTATATCTTTCCACTCTGCATTCTTATTCCTTGTATGTTCCAAAACATGCTGATTATTTTTTAGCAAATTTTTATTTGCAGAATAATTAACCTCTAGTTGATAATATAATTCTTTTTTCATGGTAGGGGATGCTTGATTAGGATTACCACACGCAGCCCATCTCATAAAATCATTATCCTCAAATATATATTCCTTAAAATTGGAATTCCTGACCTCTTTTGACTTTGGCAGATACCAGCGAATCATTTCAGCAATAAGCCTATCGATGCTTATGTTATTTTGGTGCAATTTTTTATCTATTTCTTTGTGATAGTCATCATCTAGAATGCCCTGTCTTTGCAATTCTTCGATATTAGAATCATAAGCTAAAGACATTACAGATTCACCTCTAAAGAGATAATAATTCATAGAATCAAATTGCTTCGTAAATTGTTTTAATGATTCGCCAACATCCTGTCTTTTAAGTGTAATAAGATTTACTAAAAATCGGGTCATTTGTTTTACAAACCGCTCCGTCCAATCGGTTACATTTTGAGCAACAAGATGACTTTCCAAGCAAATAATTGCTTCAGCCACAATCGTACGAACTTCTTCGTCTATATCATTAATTACATCTTTGTAATAATCACTAATAGAAGTCCCAGAAATCTCATCCACCTTTGCATTCGTTCTTTTTAATGGGTGCCCTTTAAGGTTTCGCAACAAGATAGCTATTAAATCCGCCACTTCTGGAATAAAAAAGAATTCACTATTGATATTGCCTTCTTCAACTTTAAAATCATCTATATCAAAACCGTACATCTCACATATTCTTACCAAGCCTCTTCTAAATTGATCCCTAGAAAGACCTGTCATCACCATCATTTCTTCTTGTGTATAATCAATAACTCTTCCAGACGTTTTAGGCATTAAATCACCCCCATAAAAAACGGACACACCATGTCCGTTTTTCTAAAAATTTTTTTATATTTCTACCCCATATTGGGACAAATACTCTTGAATTGCCCATAAAGGCTCTGGATATTTAACGTGAAGAGCCTCATTTATCCATTGGTGATTAGGGTTCATGGGATTCAACGGGCAACCAAGAACCGCCATCAATTTTTCACTGATGACAGGAGGGAGATTTAGTCCAAAGCAGATAAGAGCTGCGGTCTCTACCTTTGGTGCTGTTTCGCCTTTGACAGTACGGCTGATTGTTTTAGGATCACGGTCTATAGTGTCACCGAGGTCGGTGTACTTCATCTCACGCCAATCAAGAATTAACTTCATGCATTGCTCTGGGTCATCAGTCATTTTGCGACGAATTTCCATAGCTTCAGCTTGCTGTTTCTTTCGCATAGCGACTTGACGTTCCTGCGGTGCATTTTCAAACCCATTATGATACTTTATTTCAAACGTAATATCACTTGGTTCACGGTTTAAAAAACACGCAGTATGATATGTGTTGTCGACCTTGCTAGTGATGCTCATATCAAATACAAGACAACACTCATCCATATGAGAACGGGCATATCCAGTTAAATCAAGTTTACCATTTGCATCACGCTCTACGTAAAGCGGTGCATTATACACGAAGTGGTTATCTATAAATAGATAATCTCCATTTTCAGTTAATGCACGAAGTTCCGCATTCATAAAACGCTGAATAGCAGCATCCTGTGAACTTAAAGAAAATGTCTGATTAACCTTGATGGAACCTTTGCGGAAGCTATGAGGTTTTACATAATGACCATCTAGATATGTATAAGTTCCAATTGCCTCTTCAAAATCTAATTCAACAAGACGAATTTTTGCTGCTTGCCTTGACACCCCAAAATTTGTAACTAAAGCAGTAATTACCTTTTCCATCACATCTACAGTATGCCTAGCATTGGTTTCACGCATAAATTTTGAGATGTATTCAATTGTTTTTGCCCGGAAAGAATCTGCCGGCATTTGAATTCTAGGAGTAAGCTGATTTGCTTGTTTTTCCATAAATTCAGTAGATTTTCGTGCAATTGCCGATGCAGCACCTCCAACCACTTCACAACTAATATAAGAAGCTGTAGTGTTATACAGTTTTTCAAGTTCAAACACCTTTCGATGTTTAACCCAATGGACACACTCATGTACAATCGTATTATTAACAGAACCAAGATTTCGGAGCAAAAACATTTTCGGATCCACAACGATAGTTTTCCCGTCAATGTGTACTGGAACATTGCATTCTGTATTTACATCATACATTTCAGTATCTGTATCTATAAAATATAACTGTCCAAACACCGATGTGTCTTCTCTTATACATTGAGTCTGGATCGTTAATCCTAGTCTTTCAGTTAGAACATTAGGGTCAACCCATACAGGTGGCTGACCATAAGGAGTAATCTTTAGTGCTTCAGGATAATATTCCTTTAAAAATTCATTGGCTACTTCATCAAGTTTTTCATATGGAATAAAGGGGACAAGTGAATCATCCATCGGGTTTTTAGTACGGTTCTTTCCATTGTAGCCCGATACATCATAAATCTCAAAGTCTTGCAGACTGCAAGCAAGGTCTCCACGGCAACGAACCATTATCCAAATTTTCTTTTCCTCAGAATTATCATAATGGTAATCAGCTTCTGGAATTTCAAATATAACGGACAATGCCACATCAAACTGAATTTTCATTTCCGGCAAATCATCAACCCAGACATGTTCAACTTTAATTTCAGCAATTTCTGGCTCTCCAGCTTTATGAATTCTGTACAGTTCAAGATCTAAGGAATCCATGTTTTCATGTAAATATTGCTCGGTCACTGCCCAGAATTGGTTATCAAATGTCTTTGCCACATATTCTGTAAATGAACGATTGACCGCCATATGAACTCCCCCCTACATCGATCAATTTAATATATAAGTTTGCATTACTTCCTTGATATTCAAATACTGTTCAATTATTTTTGTACCTGTTATTCGATCTCCTAAATAAGCAGGTGATAATGAAAAATGCAGATTTGAACATGTACAATTATATGGGAGTATTAAGGCACTATATATTTTAGCGCTCTTCGAAATCCCACCTCTAAGTATCTCATTATATGAAAATTGCTTATAATTTAAATCCGAGACGCTATAATAATATTTAGAATCAAAAATATAAATAGAATCATCTTGTTTTGCATGATGATCTAACCGTATTTTAAACTGGTGTGAAGAATCATCAATTGAAAATTCTTTTGCTTCAAATCTAAAGGGCGATGCTACAAAACTTGTATCAAATATAATAGAATTGGAAACTTCTTCAACACATTTAAAATACCTATTAAGGTACGTTGAAACCATCCGCTCCCATATTTTATCAAAATAATTGATTTTGATATGTATATCACCGCCTTTTGGTGATTTCTTATATTGTTCAAAAAAACTGATTAAGTGTGCTATCAATTTTTTATGAGTATCTTTAAAAGTTTTACTATTAATTTGACGCAATTGTTGCAATGTATATTCTCTATGTTTGATAAAGTCAAAAGAACTACTCTTGTAACCAGTTTTGGGTAAGCTAATAAAATATGGAAAACTATTAATCGTGTGATCGATAACAAATACCATGCATTCACTCAGGAAAACATTCTGTTGCTTTTTTTTCTTTCTAAAAAGGGGAGAGAAAACCAAGTTGCCTTCACTAACTATAACCTGTGCCTTTTGAATCGTTTTTTTCCATGCAACTGATCCATGTGCATTAGGTTTGATTTCTATATTACTTTCACGATAAATACCATAATGACGAAAATATTTATAAACTTCAAAAAAAGACGCAAAAGGGTAGTCGGATACAAACTCCGGTTTTTCTCCGATGTATTTAGTCGCTTTGGCAGTAATAGATACTTCCTTTGTATATTTTACGATCACATCAAATAACAACTTTATATCATCTAAATTCGCTTTTTTGCCTTGATTCAAATCTTTCAACTCTAAATCATTGTAAAAATGTTTCGGAAAAACAGATAGCAAATTATCTTCATCTAAAACAAAGCCAACAAAATCAAACACTTCTTTATTATCAGACTTTAAATATTTTGTATCACCTTTTTCGAGATTAAAAGGTAATAAATCTATGCCCTCAACGTTATAATAATCTTGACCACTAAGAAACTTCATTAGATTAGCACCACCTCTATTCACCAAGGAATCATAAACTACCTCTTAGCCACAGTTCTATGCATTCTAAAAACTTATCACTAAAAATCTTTCTATCCCTTTCATAAGCATCGTACAGTTCGGAAAAACTTGTAACCGATGAATCAAACAAACTAATCCCAGTACTATAGCATGATTTATGAATATCACTCCATAAATAATGCAATAGTTTATTTTTTACTTGATTTTTATGTTCGCTTGGTGTTCCACCAATTTTAAATTCTATAAAGAATTGACCTAACTGCTTGTCTTCGCCAAGGCCTAAAAATCTTGAGTCAGAGATGAATTTATTTAAAGTACCGTAAATGTCAACCCACTTAACTATCTTTTTGGTTCCTGCATTATCTATAACTTCAAAGTCAATATTGTTTTTATATGGTCCCCCTACCGGTTCAGGCTTAGTGCTTATATAATGCCATTCAAATCTTCTTTTAAATGCTGTATCCATAACAAATACATTCTGATCACTTGTATTAACGGTTCCCAAAATATTGAAGTTAGGAGGTAATTTAATTTTGTCATCAGTAATTGCTATTATGTCTTTGGCAATGACATCATTGTTTATAAAATATTTACTATAACCTTTTTCTACACCGGAAGACTCTCTGTCCAGTAATTGAAAAATGTCCCCAAAAATAGCAGCACAATCTCCTCTTGACATTTCTTCAATTATTAGAAATACCTCTTTTGATGTATCTTCATATGCTTTTTCTAGTGCCCTTGTAAAAACTCCTTTTGTGAATTCATAGCTGATACTAGTGACGCTGCTCGCTGTTTTCTGAACTTTAGGTAGTAATTGTCCAACGAAATCATTATATGTATATTCGGGGTGAAATGTAGTTCTAAAAATTCTATCATCACCAACACCAGATGTTTTTACTAGTTCATCTACACTATAGCTTTTTCCTGTACCTGGCGCACCATAATAAACTATTTGCATTTTAGTATTCTCCTTTTTAATTAATCCTTATATTTTCAAAATATAATCTCTAATTGTAGGAATATCTCCATCATTTAAACCAGTTAACGAAGTAGTATTAATTACATATTTTTCTTTAGCGGCCAAATATACCGCCGGTATAACCCTTAAAAACCATCTATATATATATGCTGTATCATTTGTTCTTCCTAACATATTTGAACATATAATACTAATTTCTCTGGTAGTTACATCAAGCGTAAAATAATCATTAGAACCATCTTGCAATATTAATTCATTTAATTGTTGTATTGTATTAATTGACGTTATGATATCATCATCACCACTATTAATTACATCGTATAATCGGTTATCAAATATGTCTAAATAGTTTATTCCCATAGTTTCTGCACAAATAATCTGACGTTTTACAGAGGCATTATTCACTCTACTTGTTGTACACAAACTAATCGCAAATATTGGCATATTATTAATATGTAGATCCTTGGTCACATTCGCATAGTTATTATATATACCAATTATTACAGGCGGTATCTTACTTGATAAAAAATCATTAGCATTTCCTGCATCAGGATCTACATAAAAAAACAAACCATCAACATTCTTTTTTTCATTTTCTAAATACCCAGCAAAAATAGATACTCTACTTGAATTATTAATTCTCTCTTTTATAACTGTTTTATTTTCAACTCTAATGCCTTGTATGTTTAACTTTTCATACTTGTTATTTAGTCGATTAATTATGTAATTTAACATATCATCTACAGTATCCACGCCAATAGCTAACCATTTATCATGTGTGCCTGGATCACTGTGTGCAGTTCTCAGTTTTGTTATTAATTCTTCTGGAACAACTAACACATGACTCATATTATTTCTCCTTCTTCTAATAGTTTACTATTAAGACCTCATTTTTTGCATATCTCCATCCACTAATACCAATGTCAATAATTCTAAATCCATGTTCTTCCACCCACTTCAATAGTAAATGATTTGTTCTTTCTTTGTGATTAATTACATTGGATAACATAAATTTATAGCCTAATGAATCAATATAGCTTAAAGTATTTAATAGTTCCACTTCTTCATCGGCAGACCACCCTTTCATTCCTCTCTTCCCATCGTTATAAGCTGCACTTGTAATAAAATAAGGAGGGTCAAAATAAAAGACTGTATCCGAAGGATATTCACTCCAATTTATTGATGTATAGTCAACATTCATCATTTTCAGATTTTTCGCTTTTACTTTAAAATTTAGTATTCGTTGTTTTATGTCTTCACTATAACCTGCCACTCCAATTGGAGTATTAAACTTATGTTCACTATTGAATCTAATCATATTTTGAAATGAATACATATGAAGCAAATACAAATTTAGGGGGCACTTATCTACTTCATTATAAGCCAACCGAAGTTTATCAAACGGTCCCTTTTTACCTTTTTCCAACTTGTAATCAGCTATTCTTTTTTCTATACCTTCCACAATTTCGGTTTTATCCGTTTTCAGTAGCCATTCAATAATTTCATAAACATACTGGTTGAGTTCATTATAAACAATACAGTCTGTAGCTACGATGTTTGCCCCAACGTTAAATGCTCCCCCCATAACATCAACAAAAGTATTAATGGAAGAAGGAAGTTCTTTAACTATCGCGGGAAGCAAAGTATCCTTGCTACCAGAATAATTGAGCGGAGATTTATTTAAAGAGACATCTTTTTGAAAATATATTATCACCTCGTTGAGGGATTCACCATTCCGCTTGTTGCTTGACCGATGATTTTGGTACTCTCGATAGTCTATGCTTTCTATGTAAACTCTACCGTCTTTGGCGAATAACTCTGCCAATTCAACTAGGTCTTCTATACTAACAAGGCCTTGATTACTATAACTTAACAGTATATGTTTGTAATTAATCTGTCTAAACAAATCCTCAAATGCTTGAAAAGCTTTTGTTCTCTGAGCGTATAATGAGTTTTTATTGCCCCTTCCTCTTTTTCCTCCTACCCCTTTTATATCGGGTGAATCATACTTAGCAATAGTCTCAAACATATGATATGCTGAAACATATTGAGTTACAGTATATGGAGGATCGATATATGCTATATCTCCTTCAATTCGCCTAGCTAAGCTATTTGTTTCTTCATTATAAACATCGTTTTGTGCAAAAAGTTCTTGTTGATTTATTTCAAGTGGCTCGATTATAAAATCTTTTGTTGCTCTTGAGTCCCAAAACTTAAAGAAAGCTTCATATGTGCCTGAAGTGTTCGAAACCTTAGTGGTACTCTCAATAAGCGATGCTAATAGAAAAAAATACTCATTTTCAGAAACAATTTGCTCCCTATAAAGATCCTCAATTTTTATTCTAATACCATCAATCTTTTTCCCATTTTCCTCTGTAAAAAACATTCTCCCACCAATTGGAGTGTAGTTATTATAAATAAAATAATTAGTATCTGCAGTAAATTCAATAGAATTAAGCCAATCAAAAATGTTCCTTTTATACTCCTTAGTAAAATTTGAAAAAGAGGGAGTCTTGCTATTAGTTAATTTTGCTCTACTCATAACATATGAAAAGTATAAAAAATCGTTAGATTGAATTTTATATCTATCCTTAAAATAGTCACCCACACAGGATGTTCCTGAAAACAAATCTGCAAACGTATAACCTTCAATGTCATATTTCTTAATAATATCTTCTATAGTATTCAGCAATTTTATTTTGCTGCCTAAATATCTCATTTTATCACCTTTTCTATTTATGCTAATTTATTTCTTCATCCGCTTGATATTCAAGTAAATCACTTAGTCCGCAATCAAGAGCCTTACAAATATTATTAAGCAAATCCAAATCAACCCTTTTAACTTTTTCATGGTACAAATCACCAATAGTGTTTGGACGTACACCGACTAACTCAGCAAGAGCTTTTCTTGTCATTTTATTTTTACCTAGTAATTCAGACAATTTTATCTTAATCAACGATATCACCTCAGGATATTAAATATCAATTTTCGTTAGATTATAACGAAACTCATCATATCATAACGATATTCGTTTTTCAATAGGCTATTCAAATGTTCATATGTTTTTTAAGATATGTTTTTTAATAAATAAGCTTTTTTCAACACAATAGATTTAAATATAGCTACTGCAGTCGAATTTAAAAGTCTTCATTATCACTCAGGAGAAAAGGCTACACATCCTTCGCCCTTAGCGATATACAATCCCAAAACTCTTCAAAAACCAAAGTGCATTAGCAGTTATGTAATACAAATCCACTCTTAAATAAAAGAAGCACTCTCAAACGAAGCCTATTTTTACAGTTTTGATATCCACCTATTAAAACAAGCAGACTACATATCACGTAGTTTCCCATAAATAAAAAAGCCTCCGTTGGTTGTCATACAACCTCCGAAAGTCCTTGAAATATTGTGTTTATTCAGATAGTTCATGCTGCTTTATTCGGTATCGTTTGTATCAAATCCAAGAGGTTTTGGTCAGGAACGGCTCAGAAATCATAGAGTAAGACTGCAACTAAACTGCGCTCCTTCGATCGGGCTGTTTTTTTTATATTACTTCGGCCAAAAGAATATACGCGCAATTTTATTCAGTAAAATTATTTGACTATGTAAAATATGCGTGTTATAATTTCAATCATGGAGGTGCACTTATTATGTCTGATAAAATAAAAGAACGAGAAATCCAGATTAAAAGACTACAGCAGAACCTATCTCCCATCAGGAAGATTGCCGGGTGGACTGCAGAAGTGTTGGGCGATAAAATTGGTGTAACCAAGCAGACCATCAGCAATCTTGAAAACAATAAAACGCCAATGAACTTTACTCAATATATCGCAATCCGCTCAGTCCTTGATTATGAGATTGCAAACAATAAGGAAAACGAAGTCCTGCCGAAGGTTGTAGCTCTTTTATTAGATTGCGAACAAGAACTGGATGAAACAGATTATTCAAAGGTTCAGGATGTTGTTGGAACTGTTGCCGCAACAGCGGCTGGTGGTACATCAACAGATAAACTTGATATGGTTTTCGATGTGCTTATAAAATCACTTCCGTTTGTAGTTCCGATCATTGGAACGATCATTGGAACATCGACCAATTGGCCCAAAAAACTATTCAAATAAAAAGAGAGGTGGCTTAAATGGCAGGAAATGCGGGACACCCGTTTTTCGGAAATCAATATGTTAGTAGCAGCTATACAGGTGGTTATCATTATGATTGGATACCAAATTCAAATGTAACAGAAGTCTTTACACATTCGGCTAAAACTGTATCCGATAACATTAAAAGTATTTCATCAAGTGCTGTACTTCCCCAGAGTGCAAAAAAAATTCTACCAAGGGCATCGAAGTGCGTAAAAAGCGGAAAAGGCGCAATGATTGCAGTGGTTGTCGTTTCAGTAGTCGCTACAATTGGAACAGGTGCATACTTCCTATACAGACACATAAACAAAAAGCATAAATCAGAAGAAGCTTTTCAAGCAATCGAATTAGAAAATGTTGGTACTTGTAAAAAATGCAATGAACCACTAAGCGGCGCTGAGTATGTTGATGAAAACACATCAGACTCGCATACTGCATACATAATTTGCAAGAAATGTGGCGAGAAGAATTATGCTTGGTATCCTGATGATGAAAATAGTCAGAAACTAAGCCAATAAAAAACAATCGAAAGGAGAAAGCTTATGAAAAAGCAACCTACCATTTATACCGACAATAGTGACTTGTACGATGCTGATAAGGCTGTAAAAGATTTCGTAAAAGTTCACAAGGGCAAACTTAACGAAGAAGATAGAAATACACTTGGTGACTTGTTAGGCCGCAGAGCGGCGGCTATTTCAGATGTCCTTGGTGTTAAAGTAAGTTCCGTCGGTGCCCATAAAAAAAAATAAACATCTATCACACCATCTATCGGGTTGTTATTACTGATTAGGCTAAATTTTTATTATCTATCCAATTTAGATGTAAATCTACTGAAAATCACTAAAATTATACCTTTTAACGATTACTAGACTTTTTAATTATTCTACCAATCGTTAAAAAGTAAGTGCATAATTAAATTTTTAGGGTGCAGAGATTTGCATTGGCACAAGGCATCTGCAGCTTAAGAAACCTTCACAACGGCAAGAAAGGCTTGAAATCAAGTTATTTCAAGCCTTTCTTGCACAGAAAAATAGCAAGCCAATGTATCATTGACTTGCTATTTTCATGGTGGAGGCGAGGGGAGTCGAACCCCTGTCCGAAACCATATCCACAAAAGCTTCTACGAGTGTATCCCTCAATTTAGCATTCCTGACAAGCATCCCCCAAGGGCAGGGTCTACTCTACCGTAGCCTTTAAGTTCCGCTGCGGCTCAAGGCTACTACCACAGCAGTTCTAGCATTTAACCTTCCTATGCAAAAGGCCTGACTTATCGACGCCTAGGCCCCCAGGTGCAGGAACCTGGGCTAGACGCACACGGCATTAAGCCGCGTAAGCTAAATTATCGTTTTTAGCGTTTAATTTTATGTTCTCGTTTTTTAAGAGGCCTACGAGAATCCTCTACTCGCTACTTATGTCTCAACAATCCCGTCGAAACCATTACGCCCCCATGTAACGGAATGAGTTAAGAATTACTTCTTGAACATTCCAAAATTTTACCTGTTATTTTCCTTAAGCCTTCTGTCAATTTCCCTTTTAGCGTCTCTTTCCGCGATGTCGTCTCTCTTGTCGTGGAGCTTTTTACCTTTGGCAACCCCAAGCTCAAGCTTAACCTTGCTGCCTTTAAAGTATAACTGAACCGGAACCAAAGTCAACCCTTTTTGCTGAACATAGCCTATAAGCCTTCTGATTTCGTACTTGTGGAGCAAAAGCTTTCTGTCCCTTATTGGGTCCTTATTGAATATATTGCCCTGCTCATAAGGACTAATATGCATACCACTTAAAATAACTTCCTCATCTTTTATAGAGGCATAGCTATCTTTTAGGTTTACTTTGCCCTGACGAATGGACTTAACCTCTGTTCCTGACAAGACTATCCCAGTCTCAATGGTTTGCTCTATAAAATAGTCATGTCTTGCCTTTTTATTTTGTGTTATTGGTTTTATTGATTCTTTATCCATTGTCCATTCACCTGCCAGTACGATAAAAATAACCCTTCTTTGTGAAGGGCATTTTTTACACAAAACCGATATCAATTACTCTATTATTATATCACGTTAAAATTAGGTGTCAAGTGCCCCCAATTATCCTCATTTTGTCAAGAAGTTCGTATGGTATTTTGAGATTACCTCTTCCCTTTCCTATTTCAATCGCAGGCTTTAAACTGCCGTGATAATCGCTGCCGCCCGTTACAAGAAGGTCATACTTTATTGCCAGCCTCAGAAGGTTTCCTGTGTCATCAATTGTATTATCAACATAGTGGGCTTCAATTCCCTTTAACCCATAGGAAACAAGATCCTTCAAAAGCTTATCCAGTCGTTTTTGATTAAGATACAGGTATATGGGATGTGCAAGAACAGGGATTCCACCTGCCCCAAGTATTTCCTTGATACCCTCCTCCGGGGTATACTTGGATTTTGGAAAAAATGCAGGCTTGTCGGCTGCCAGATACCTTTCAAAGGCATCCTGAACACTCTTCACATATCCTTTTTTAAGTAAAACCCTGGCTATATGGGGCCTTGCAACCACCTTACCTGCCGCCTCGCCGATTACTTCCTCCATTGTTATGTGACATCCCAGCTCATTGAGCTTATTAACAATTTTGGGATTTCTCTCATTTCTCTTCTTGATTAGTCCATCCAATACCTTTGTTATGTTCATGTATGTATCGTTAAAAAAATACCCAAGCATATGCATTTCAGGGTTATATTCAACACTTATTTCCAGGCCTGCTATTACCTCAAGCCCAACCTTTCTTCCTTCATCAAAGGCTTCCTCTATCCCGTCAATTGTATCATGGTCTGTAAGTGCTATTGCAGAGAGCCCCATATTTTTCGCATGTCTTACAAGCTCTCTTGGTGTAAGGCTTCCGTCTGAAGCGGTTGAGTGGGTATGCAAATCAATGAATTTTCCCATTTATATTCTCCTTAATAGCTGTATTAACTGTATTAAAAATATTAATAAATATTTACATATGCTTTAAACCTTCCAGTATTCCTTATCCCTGGATTCCTTAGGAGGAAACTCGTCTTTATAAATCATATCCAAAAGCTTATGAAGTTTTCGCAGTGAATCACTTGCTTGCTTCTTTGTTATTATATTATCGTCAAGTGCATCTGCTACCTCATCCACATCCAGAATCCTTACTTCTCCATCGGGAAATATTTTTACATCAACAAGCAGATCAATCAGTGTATATGCATCCTTCTGACTGTCGTACTCCACGTCAATAATATCACAGTACCAGTATACGAAGTTCCCTTGGGGGTCATAAAACCTGCTTATCTTATAACCATCCTTCAAAAACGCAAAGGAAACACCCCTGTCGATATCCGTCCGAGGCTTTATTACCTTCCATCTGGTAATAATGAGATTGTCGTCCCTAAATAGCATTTCATCATCGGAAATATCAACTGTTTCAAATGGTATAAAACGTTTTCTTAGTATTGTCGGCTTTTTCATGACTTATTCTCCCAAAAATTATTTTTTAAACTATACCTTCAATTAAAGATAGTAATTTTTTATAAAGTATATTATATATTACCCAAACTTAAATATAAACCATCATTAAGTAATCATTAGCAATAACATTTTATAAAATTCATTATACATTCTCATGTATTATTATGACTATTCTTGTCAAATAATTTTATTACCCATTTTATACCACACAACTTTAATCAGTGTTATAATATATCTACCATTTATTACTATAATCAGAGGAGAAGAACATTGTTACAAAAGAGAACATGCAGTAACTGCATACGAGGAACAATTATTACTGTTAATAATGATGTGTTATGCAGACATAATGGTGCTGTTGCCCCAGATTATAGCTGCTCCAAACACAAATTTGCACCTTCTTTACTTGCTGAAGCCAAAAGCCAGTTAAGGTGCATAAACTGCGAAAACTTTATATTAAAAATAGCAAGTTCAAAAGAGCAACCCTCAATTGGGCTGTGCCAGCTTTTTACCGTCCGCCAGTTTGACGGTAAGAAAAAGAACGCTTGCTCTAAGTTCGTGAAAAGAAAGAATCTTGAGGTTTCATAATTTCCCAGACATAAATAGGGTCTAAAGCTTTTTACAATTAATCCGATATATATAATACTAAAAGTGATATATTTATCACTATTAATATTTTAAGAAAGTATATGGTTGGAGGAGCTTTTATGCCATTAAGTGTGAACGACATCTTTACCCAAAAACTAAATGATATTCAGAGCAGAGTTCCCATAAGGATGAATATGCCTTCAACTCAAAACTCATTCCAGAAACTCCTTGAAGAGGAGACAAACAAAGAAACCGAAGCTGAATTAACAGCATCAGAAAAAATATTAAACGAAAAAAGAATATCACCCCAGAAAATAGCAGCACCTGCAGTACCTTACAATTCCATGGATAATAGCAGACTTAAAGCTGAGCTTAACAAAGCAAATAGTGCAGCTGCTGCTCCAAAGGACAAAATAAAGCAGATGGAGCTTATAAATTTAGCTATTAACGATGCATCTCAAAAATATGGGGTTGATGCAAATCTCATTAAAGCTGTGATAAAACAGGAATCAAGCTTTAACCCATATGCCCTTTCCAGTGCCGGAGCTCAGGGACTTATGCAGCTCATGCCGGGAACCGCTGATTGGCTGAATGTAACCAACCCTTGGGATATTCAGCAAAACATCGATGGCGGAACCAGGTACTTAAGAGATCAGTTAAATGCATTCGGCGGAGATTTGAAGCTTGCTTTGGCAGCTTATAACGCAGGTCCCAATAATGTGAAAAAGTACAATGGAGTTCCACCATTCAGCGAAACTCAGCATTATGTAAAGGTAGTTATCAACAATTATAACGATTACAAAAATGAAAAATGAGTTATCCACAGCAGTAATCCACATTATCCACAAACTTATACACAGCTAAAAATGTCATATTTTGCTGGACTCTAGGATTATTTCCACATAATTCACATCCTACAATTCAACATATTAACATTGTTATGCCTTGATTTATTTGTCCAATTATGTAAATCCAGAGGATAATTACTATTTTTCTCCCAGCCGTAATCCCGGAATTGCATTCAATCTCAAGTCACACATTGTCCCGTTTACAAAGCCATAATATGCAGCACATGCAATCATAGCAGCATTATCTGTACAAAGTATCGGACTTGGATATAAAACTTCAATACCCTTGGCTAGAGCCTGTTCCTTCATTTGTTTTCTCAAACAACTGTTGGATGCCACACCTCCTGCCAGGGTTATTTTATTTACCCCTTTGTTTATTGCAGCTGTTATGGTATTCTTGACAAGAACATCCACAATTGCCTGCTGAAAGCTCGCTGAAATGTGGTTTATGTTGTATGCCTCGCCCTTTTGCGACAGGTTATGCAGATAATTAAGTACAGCAGTCTTAAGTCCGCTAAAACTGAAGTCTAATGAACCTCCCTCAAAATAAACCCTGGGGAAGTTTATTGCTTTTGGATCTCCTTCTCCTGCAACCTTGTCAATTAGCGGTCCTCCAGGATATCCAAGACCTATTGCCCTGGCAATTTTGTCAAAGGCCTCACCGGCAGCATCGTCCCTGGTTTGTCCCAATATTTCAAACTTTTCATAGGATTCGACATAAACTATATGGCTGTGGCCTCCTGAAGCAACAAGGCACACAAAAGGCGGTTCCAGTTCCTCATGCTGAAGATAATTTGCAGCTATATGCCCCTCAATATGATGAACCCCCAAGAGAGGTTTGTCCGCGGCAAATGCAAGGCCTTTTGCTGCTGAAAGCCCTACCAGAAGAGCACCAACCAATCCAGGTCCGTATGTAACCCCTATTGCATCCAAATCCTTAAGTTTAATTCCTGCTTTGACCAGAGCCTCATCTATAACCGGAATCATAAGCTCAACATGCTTTCTAGAAGCAATTTCCGGAACAACTCCTCCATATTTTTGATGTAAATCTATTTGTGACGATATTATATTTGAAACAACCTTCCTGCCGTTTAAAACCACTGATGCCGAAGTTTCATCACAGCTTGTTTCAATTCCCATTATCAGTATATCTTTTTTTGTTTCCATCTTTTTTATACTCCCTTAAGCCTACATACTTCTAAAAGTAAATGTGAAAAAACAATTGATCAAGAACAATTAATCCACCTAAAGCAAATACATAATACGAAAACGATCTCAAATTTCCTTTTGAAAGAATTTTAAGCATAAACTTTATTGCAAAATATCCTGAAATTGCGGCTGCTACCATCCCTAAAACCAAAGGCATCATACCGATTGCAACTGTGCTTGAACTTTTATAAAGGTCAAGGGCTTCATCAGCTGCAGCTGCAAGGATTATGGGTATTGAAAGCAGGAATGAAAACTTTGCTGCAAACTCCCTGTTGAGCCCTCTAAACAGAGCCCCGGCAATAGTAAGTCCAGACCTTGAAATAGCCGGCATGATTGCAATACCCTGAGCGATACCTATAAGAACTGCATCAGCCATTGATGTCTCTTTTAAACCTTTATCCTTGGTCTTTATAGACTCTGCAAACCACAGTATAAGACCTGTAATAATAAACTCTATACCTAGTGACGCACCGGAGTGCAAAAGATCTTCAATAATATTTTTCAAAGCAAAGGCAATTGCCAGTGTTGGTATGGTTCCAACCACTATTAAAAGGGTAAGCTTACTGAAAGGATTTTTAATAACTTCGATAATATCCTTGCGGAACACTGCAACTACGGCAATAAGGGTGGCAAGGTGAACTGCTATGTCAAATGTAGCAACACCTTCCTTAAGCCCGAAAATCTGTTGAAATAGTACCAAATGCCCTGAACTGCTTATTGGTAAAAACTCTGTTAAACCTTGTATTATTCCTAATATAATGCCTTGTAAAATGTCCATTATTCCCTCACCTCGTTAATTTTCTCTTTTTTTACAACAACTATTTTATAGCAAAACGTGTTAAAATGCAAAATTATTGTACTTATAGATTATATGTTACTGTTCTCAAATGTATTAAGGAAACTCAATTTGGTTTTTGCAGCCTTGGTTATTGTCGTGAGAAACTGTGGTGTCGAATACAAATAATTTCCCACATATAGACGACTAGAACTATATTAAAAGCCATTAATCCATATTAAAATATCTGTCCCTTTTAATATAGTCATTAACTGTACTTTTAATATAGTTCTAATTTTATAAATCATAATTATAATTGTGCTTGTGCAGTCAATATATTTAAAGACGGGCTTTGGATTATTATCTCGTCAGAAACAGTCTCCTTTTTGTTTAAAACATACTCAACAACCTGACCAATATCCTCAACAGGAATAACTTCGATTCCTATGTCATTATATATTTCCTGCCAATTTTCCTTTGGAATGAGCACCTTTTTAACTCCAGCCAGCTTTGCAGCTTCAACTTTTGCAGTAACCCCTCCTACCGGCTTAACCTTTCCCTTTATTGATATTTCACCTGTCATGGCAATCTCACTACTTACAGGTATATTGAAAATAGCCGAATAAATTGCGGCAAACACTGCGATTCCCGCAGATGGCCCGTCAATAGGCATACCGCCAGGAAAATTCAAGTGGATATCATATTTCTTACAGTCTAAACCCAGTACCTTCTTAAATACAGTAACAACATTATCCACTGATGATTTTGCGGTTCCTGCTCTTTTTAATTTATGGCCTCTTCCGTCAAGCTCTTCTTCTTCTATTATGCCGGTAACTGTGAGCCTGCCCTTCTCAGCTTCAGCTTCAATAGCTGTAGCCTCAATGTCAATAACAATTCCTGTACTGCTTCCTAATACAGCGAGCCCGTTTATACACCCTACAATCTCGCCTGCACTTACTTTCTTTTCCGCTCTTGGGCTATAGCGTCCAAACTCAATCACCCACTCAACATCTTTTTTTGTTATGATGCTTCTCTCTTCCACCAAGGCAGAGCCTCCAGCTATCTGTATAATATTCACCGCATCCCTTCCATTTTGTGCGTACTTTGCCACTATTTCCTCTACTCCGTCTTCAGTCTTAAACCCGCCTCTTATTGCTGCGTTTTTTGCAATTTCTGCTATTTCAACGGCTTGCAGCGGCCTGAAGTACACCTCAACACACCTTGATCTGATGGCTGGAGGAATTTCGTCTGCCTGCCTTGTAGTTGCTCCAACCAGCCTGAAATCGGCTGGAAGGCCTTTTTGAAATATATCATGTATATGTGAAGGGATATTATTGTCTTCAGAGCTGTAATAGGCACTCTCCATAATTACACGCCTATCCTCCAGCACTTTTAGAAGCTTATTCATTTGTATAGGGTGCAGTTCACCGATTTCGTCAAGAAAAAGCATTCCGCCGTGTGCACGGGTAACTGCTCCAGGCTTTGGCTGCGGTACCCCTGCAGCTCCATAAGCACCGGCACCCTGATAAATAGGATCATGCACCGAGCCTATAAGTGGGTCAGCTATACCTCTCTCATCAAACCTTAAGGTAGTTGCATCCATTTCTACAAATTTTGCTTCCTTCTTAAATGGTGACATGGAGTTTTTCCTTGCCTCCTCGAGAATAACCCTTGCGGCAGCTGTTTTTCCAACACCGGGAGGTCCGTAGATAATGACGTGCTGTGGATTAGGACCGCATAGTGCAGCCCTCAGAGCTCTTATTCCTTGCTCCTGGCCTATTATATCCTTAATTGCTGCCGGTCTGGTCTTTTCTGAAAGCGGTTCAGTAAGCTTTATTTCCCGAAGCCTCTTAAGCTTATCCAATTCTTTTTTCGACTCTTTCTCAATCGCACCCTTATTGCTCTGCTGTGATTTGAGCAGATTAAGAAAATATAGCCCTATAATCAACGTAAAGAAAAATTGTATAATAAATAAGACACCTGTAAGCATTAAACAACCTCCTTGGAAATTATGAATCTTCATTCCTAAAGTATTATTATTAACATAGAAAGCCATTTTATGCTGTTATAATCATTGTAAATATTAAGCAATAACAATAACAAAAATAAAAAACGAACTGATTTCATAATCAGTCCGCTTCCTATTTATATAATCTTTATAGGTTTCTATTAATTAAGGTCTATGATACCGATTCCCTTTTCATTCGAGACTTCTTTCCCGATGTTTTTTTTAGAGGCTTTTTATTCTCATTGATCACAATTGCCGGTGCCCCGTTATTTTCAACGGAGTCCCTGCCTATGGTACATTTTTCAACGTTGGTAGAGGATGGAATATCATACATGACATCCAGCATTATTTCTTCCAGAATTGCTCTTAATCCTCTTGCACCTGTATTTCTTGCTATAGCCTTTTCTGCAACGGCATCCAGGGCATCTGCCTCAAACTCCAGAATTACGTCATCCATCTCAAAGAGCTTTTGGTACTGCTTGATAAGAGCATTCTTGGGCTCTGTGAGAATCTGTACCAGAGCAGCTTTGTCAAGAGGATGCAGCTTTACTACAACAGGAAGTCTTCCTACAAACTCGGGAATTAATCCGAACTTTAAAAGATCCTGCGGTAAAATGCTCTGCAGGATGTTGCTAACATCCTTTTCCTTGGCTGTTTCGATTTTTGCTCCAAAACCTAATGACTTTTTGCCGATTCTGTTTTGTATAATCTTATCGATACCATCAAAAGCACCTCCACAAATAAACAAAATATTTGTGGTATCAATCTGAATAAACTCCTGATGGGGATGCTTTCTTCCTCCCTGAGGCGGAACAGAAGCTACCGTACCTTCAAGGATTTTCAAAAGAGCCTGTTGAACACCCTCACCGCTAACATCTCTTGTAATAGACGGGTTTTCAGATTTCCTGGCAATCTTATCAATTTCATCAATATAAATTATACCCTTCTCAGCCTTTTCAATGTCATAGTCTGCAGCCTGTATCAATTTGAGAAGTATGTTTTCAACATCTTCCCCAACGTACCCTGCTTCAGTCAATGAAGTAGCATCTGCTATCGCAAAAGGCACATTCAGTATCCTTGCCAGAGTCTGAGCAAGAAGCGTCTTCCCTGATCCTGTAGGACCAAGCATCACAATATTACTCTTCTGCAATTCAGTATCGTTGCTTTTTAAATCCGAACCAATCCTTTTGTAATGGTTGTAAACAGCAACAGATAAGGATTTTTTAGCCCCTTCCTGACCTATTACATATTGGTCCAAAATGGCTTTTATATCCTTTGGTTTGGGTATTTCGCTAAGATCAGTATCTGCTTTTATATCTTCAAATTCTTCTTCGATAATTTCGGAGCATAATTCTATACACTCATCGCAAATATATACCCCAGGACCTGCCACCAGCCTCTTGACCTGTTCCTGAGTTTTGCCGCAGAATGAACATTTAAGCTGCTTCTTTTCATCATATCTGGACATCATTCCACCTCATTCATTATCTTCTATGCATAACTTCGTCCACTAAGCCGTATGCTTTTGCATCTTCTGCCGACATGAAAAAGTCTCTTTCAACATCTTTTTCTATAACATCAAGTGGTTTGCCTGTATTCTCGCTTAAGATCCTGTTAAGCTTGCTTTTAATTTTGAGCAGCCATTCTGTATGAATCTTTATATCAGTTGCCTGCCCGCGGACACCGCCTAAAGGCTGATGTATCATAATTTCTGCATTAGGAAGTGCAAACCTCTTTCCTTTTGTTCCTGCCGATAATAAAAACGCTCCCATACTTGCGGCCATACCGACACATATAGTAGAAATATCAGGCCTAACATGCTGCATTGTATCATATATTGCAAACCCGGCAGTAACCGATCCTCCTGGACTGTTTATATAAAACTGTATATCCTTGTCCGGATCTTCCGCTTCCAGGAAGAGCATTTGTGCAACTATAAGACTTGCAGTAACATCATTTACTTCATCACTTAAAACTATTATCCTATCCTTTAGAAGTCTTGAATAAATATCATATGACCTCTCACCACGGTTAGTTTGTTCTACAACTATTGGAACAAGACTCATTACGTTGGCCTCCTTTTTTGTTATATTATATTATTTCCCACTTATGGTTCGATTAAAAATTAATTTTTATTAAAATCAAATTTAGCAGACTTATTAAACCAGCTTTGCGTTTTCCATAAGGAAATTAATGGTTTTTACAACTATCAAATCTTTTTTAATATATTCTATATCGTCTTCTTTTAAATGTTTCTTAAATTCTTCCTCATCCTGCTTATAATTTCCTGCAAGTTTCTTAATTTCTTCGTCTAATTCTTCTTCTGTTGCTTCTATCTTTTCTATAACAGCTATTTTATCAATTACCAACTGGTTTAAAACATCCTTCTCGGCTCTTGATCTGAACTGCTCGATAATAGCTTCCTGGGAAATACCATATGCAGCCATGTATCTGTTAATATCAAGACCTTGGTACCTCAGTCTCATATCAAAATCACGTATCAATACATCTATTTGTTGGTTTATCATTACTTCAGGAATATCAACAGTTGTGCTTTCTGTTATTTTATCCAATAAAGCTGTTTCAGTTTCATGCTTTGCATTTTTTTCAGCTTTCTCAATGATTTTCTTCTTTAAGTCTTCCTTGTACTCAGCTAACGTATCAAACTCACTTATATCCTGTGCAAACTCATCGTCAATTTCAGGATATTCCTTTACCTTGACATCGTTGACTTTGACTTTAAAGAGTGCTGCTTTGCCGTCTAACTCTTCCTTACCGTAGTTTTCAGGAAAAGAAACATTAACATCCACTTCATCCCCTGCTTTAGCACCGATAAGCTGCTCTTCAAACCCAGGTATAAATTGACCTGACCCGATCTTAAGACTGTAATTATCACCTTTGCCGCCTTCAAAAGCAACATCATCAATAAATCCTTCAAAATCTATAACCGCAATGTCTCCATCTTGTATTACTCTATCTTCAACTGAAACTATTCTTGCACTTTTTTCAACTATTGCTTTAAATTCAGTTTCCACATCTTCATCTGTAACATTTGCTTCAACCTTCTGAACTTCAATTCCTTTATATTCGCCTAACTCAACTTCAGGCTTAACTGTGACCTTTGCAGTAAAAATAAGATTTTGTCCGCTGCCAATTTGCTTTATATCCACTTCCGGTTTGTCTACAGGGTCGATGTTGTTTTCAATAACAGCTGCCTCATATGCTTCCGGACAGATTATGTTTATTGCATCTTCATACAATACGCCTTCACCATATGCTCTCTCTACTATATGTCTAGGTGCCTTACCCTTTCTAAAGCCCTGTACATTGAATTTTGATGCATTCTTTAAAAAGGATTTTTGCATACCTTCTTCAAATTTGTCTGCATCCACCTCAATTTCTAGTTGAATAACATTCTTTTCGATATTCTCAATCTTTACGTTCATCTTAACACTAATCCTCCCATTATATGTAATATTTTATCAGCACCAGTAAATTTGCAGATAACTGCCAAGAAAACCGGCAATAAACAATATTTTTAGTCATCGAATTCTCCAGGAATTCATATAATATGCACCTTTAAAACAGTCAATACATTATAACATAAAATTTTATCAAATTCCAATAATAACACATGAAAATTTTATTATTTTAAATGTCATCACTGGCTTGTTACAATTTCAGCGGTTTAAAATCAAGATAATCCGCGGATATTAATTTAAACTCCAATCCATTATTGTTCCCAACTACAGCGTTTCTATAACTTTCTCCATGCAAATGACCGTATAAACAGAGATTAACTTTATATTGTGCCATTAAATCTACAAAGTCTGTAGGCTCCTTCTTTGAGTTAAAGGGCGGATAGTGCATGGCAACAACTATAAATTTTCCATCTTCAATAGGAGCACTTTTAAGGGATAACTCCAGCCTCTGCAGCTCTCTGCTGTATATCTTGCGGTCTTCGCTGCTGAAGCCGTCATCACCGGGACTTATCCATCCTCTTGTGCCGCACACAATCATACTGCCCAGATCATAGCTGTTATTTTGCATAAATTCTATTGTTTTAAACCCATTAGACAAAACAAATTGCTGCAGCTTGCTGTGTGTTGTCCACCAATAGTCATGATTGCCTTTGGAAATAATTTTCCTTCCGGGAAGGTTTTCAATAAACTCAAAATCCTCTTTAGCCTGTTCGATATAAGTTGCCCAGGAAATATCCCCCGGAATAATCACAAAATCCTCGTCAGTGACTGTATCCGACCAGTTGACTTTAAGCTTCTCCATATAATTGGACCACTTCCAGCCAAACACATCCATTGGTTTATCTATGGATATAGCCAAATGAAGATCTGAAATAGCATAAATAGTCAAACTTGTTTTCCCCTTTGTTTTTAGTGAAAGTATTCATATATTTTTACGGCTACAGCATTGGTAATACCCTCAACAGCCTCAAGGTCATCCACCTGTGCTTCTTTGATTTTACTTACTGAGCCAAAATGTTTGATAAGTGCCTTTTTCCTCTTAGGTCCTATTCCCGGCACCTCATCCAACGCCGATTTACGGTATCTCATTTCCCTAAGCTTCTTATTATAGTCAACAGCAAATCTATGTGCTTCATTCTGAATGGCTGTTACAAGCCTGAATGCGTTTATATCCTTACCAAAGCTGATTTCCCCGGCCTGAGACATCAAAGCCCTGGTTTTGTGTTTGTCATCCTTTACCATGCCATATGCCGGTATATCAATATTCATCTTATTCATAACCTCTTTTACGGCATTGATATGCCCAAGTCCTCCATCAATCAATATGAGATCAGGCATTTTGGAGAACTTGCTGCTGTGTTTGGAATCCTCTTCCAACCTTGGTTTGAACCTTCTGAAAATGGTCTCCTGCATACTCCCGTAATCATTCTGTCCTTCCACCGATTTTATTTTAAACCTTCTATATTCTCGGTTTGCAGGGTGACCGTTTTCAAATACAACCATGGAGGCAACAATTTCCGAAGTACCGGTATTTGATATATCATAGGCCTCTATCCTCTGAGGAGGCTCCTTAAGGCTTACAAGACTCGCCAGTTCCTTAAGACCATCCTTAGACATGGCCTCGTCCCTTGCTACTTTATCCCTGAATTGATTTAAAGCCAACATTGCATTCTGAGAGACCATTTCTATCAACTTGTGTTTGTCGCCTTTTCTTGGAACCTTTATATATACTTTACCGGATCTTTTATCCGCAAGCCACTTCTCAATGATGTTAATCTCATCAATATCTTCTTGCAAAAGTATTTCCTGAGGAATAAATGAAGTGGCACTGTAAAACTGTTTCACAAATGAGGTTATAAGCTCCTTGTCCTCAACCTCTCCAACACCCTCAAATATGAAGTGCTCCCTGCCGAGAAGCTTTCCGCCTCTTATAAAGAACACCTGAATGCAGGAGTCGGTCTCATTTTTGGCATAAGCTATTACGTCCTGATCCTCCATCGCAGTAGAGAGAACCTTTTGCTTTTCTGCTACATGCTTAAGCCCTCTTATCTTGTCCCGGAGGCTTGCAGCTTTTTCGAAATCAAGATTCTCAGCCAGCCCATTCATTTGCTTCTCGAGCTTTGCTATAACCTCATCATGCTTACCGGCAAGAAAGCTGCATATATCCTTCATCAGGTTCCTGTAATCCTCTTTGTTGACATTACCCATGCATGGTCCAAGGCATTGATAAATATAATAATTGAGGCAGGGCCTTTCTTTCCCTACATCCCTTGGGAAAACTTTGTTGCATGTCTTTATAGGAAAAAGCTTCTTTAATAAATCGATAGTTTCCCTAACAGCAGACACATTAGAGTAAGGACCGAAGTATTTGGCACCATCCTTCTCAAGTCTTCTAGTCATCAGCACCCTTGGGTATTCTTCATTCATAGTTACCTTAATATAGGGATAGGTTTTATCATCCTTAAGCAAAATATTAAATTTTGGCTTATGCTTTTTAATAAGATTACATTCAAGTATAAGTGCCTCGAGCTCAGAGTTTGTAACAATATACTCAAATTCTGCAATCCTTGCTACCATTGCTTTAACTTTGGGCGGCATGTTGGCTGAAGATTGAAAGTATTGCCTTACCCTGTTTTTAAGAACAACTGCCTTACCAATATAAATAATTTGTTCATTTTCATCCTTCATAATATAAACGCCCGGTTTATCGGGCATTTTTTTTAACTCTTCCTGGATATTGAACATATTATTACTCCCATATATAAAACTTCGTAGTTCCTAGGCATTAAAAATGTTTTTTCAGCCACTCATCCATCATCTCAGATACCTGATGCTCATCAAGCTTTTGAAGAGCCGCCTCTAAAACCTCTTTACTATCTTTGTAGCTGATTTTTCTTATAATATCCTTAAGTGCAGTTACTTTTGCAGGATGTACGCTTAATCCGTCCACACCCATGCCTATAAGCAGTATTGCAGCTGAAATATCTGCCGCAATCTCACCGCAAACACTAACAGGTTTTCCTTTATCGTGGGATTTCATACAGCAGTATTTGACTGCCATGAGAAAATCAGGATTCAGATATAATTTGTCACTCTCTGACAAATGTTTGCGACTGGCTCCCTGCATTTCCTGAAGCAAATCATTGGTACCGATGCTTATAAAATCAACCTCATCCAATATGCTTTCAATATTTTCTATACCTGTTCTGTTTTCAATAACGGCACCAATCCTCAGGTTTACTTTTGTACGGCTTTTCTCATCCATGCCATTTATTATATTACTAATAATTTCTTTAGCTTTAAGGATATCATCAGCACTATTTACCATAGGAAACATAATGCCAACCTCTCCGAGCAATGCTGAATGGACTATGGCACTAATTTGCTGAATAAATATTTCCTTCTGGGAAAGGGAAAATCTTATTCCCCTTAACCCCTCCTTTTTTATGGACATTTTTGAAGTAAACCCTGAAAATATCTTATCATGGCCTGCATCCAATGTCCTAATAACAACAGGCTCAGGCCTGATTTTCTTTACTATTTTGGAATATGCGGCAAGCTGCTTTTTATCATCAGGCATTTCCTTTGAATTGATGAATAAAACTTCTGTCCTTACCAGCCCTATACCATCTGATAAATTGCGGACTGCAATATCGCACTCGTCAAAATTTCCAATATTGGCCATGATAGCTATTCTCTTATTATCAACCGTCTCAGCATGCGTGTTCCTCTTCCTGAAAAAGGCACCCAGTCCAAACATCTTGCTTTTATACAATTCCTTATATTCTGAAATTTCCTTTTTATCAGGATTAATAATAAGTATTCCATTGTTACAGTCAAGAATGGCAGACCGATTATTTGACTTAGTAATCAAATCATAAGGAACATTATTCATAAGAGGCACTCCGAGACCTCTTAATATAATGGCTGCATGGGAAAAATAAGCTGCACCTTCTTCTGCTACAACTCCTGTAACATTCCTTTTCCCAAGGGCAGCCGCAAGCCATGGTGTAAGACACTTTATTCCGATAATACACTTGCTGTCTATATCATCCAAGTGATGTTTGACTGTCTTTCCACCCATAATATTTCTAATTATCCTGCTTCCGATCTCTTTTATATCTATAATACTTTGCTTTGCATAATCATTATCACTTATCTCGATAACATTTACATAACTGTTTATGCACATGTCAACGGCGTTTTCGGCAAAAATCTTTTTTACATGGATCAAGTCTTTTATCTCACTGATAAAATACTTATCTTCCAAAATTGTCTTATAAGCCTCAAATATAAGATTGTCCTCTGCCTCAAGTCTTTGACGCAGGTCATTGCTAAGATCGCAAATCTCTATAAGAGTCTTGTCGATTGCAACCTCAAGCCTTATTATTTCCTCATTTATAAGACTTTCTTTAATTTTGCCCTTGTTTATTTCAATATTTGTATATTCAAATGTATATAACTTACCAACACCTGTCCCATTTGAAACAGGCATTCCGTTTAATAGGACCTTCTCCATTATCAGGCCCCTTCAACCAAACCTGCTGTTAAATATTTCTCCAAATCTGATATTGCTGACTGTTCATCCTCACCATCAGCTATCAGTATAATTTTTGTTCCGCTTCCTATTCCCAACGACAACATTCCCAATAAGCTTTTGGCATTAGCCTTTCTTTCTCCCTTTTCAATCCATATACCGGACTTGAAATTGGATGCCTTTTGAATGAACATAGCTGCCTGTTTTGAATCAAGACCCGACTGATTCTTTATTACAACTTCTTTTGATATCATTTATATATAGCCTCCTTAAAGTTCTTTTGTACATTATATAACTTACATAAATTCTAGTAATCTACTGATTACTTCCTTTTAATCCATACAAAACCCATCAAATATCAATGTCTATATCATTAGTCATATTAATTATAGCAGAAATTTTTAAAAAGCAAATCCTTTATTTCTAAATTTAAGGATTTCATAAATAAAACAGCATATTAATAACCTGCCTAGAGTACAGGCTATTAATATGCTGTTTTACCAGTAAAATTAGTTGTTTTCAGGAGTTTGTGCAGTCTTTTCTCTATTTCTCTTCTCAACAATGCTTTTTTGAATAACTAGATAAACTAATAAGCTTATAGCAAATAAGTAGTAGTTAGCATAACTATTTATGCTATCCTTTAGTATAGGAGAAATAGTTTTAACCAGGCTATATACAAAGAAAACAATTCCCCAGAAAACCTCTCCTAGCCCTTCATTTTTAACAGATGCACCAAGTATAGATCCGTTTCTCAAATATATGAGAAGAAACATTGAAATTACTCCAAGCACTACAAATGTGGCACCATATATAATCATAAAGTATCTGTCTACTCTTTTACGCCTCTGGTTTTCATACTCATTGACCTTCTCCATTACAGAGGCTTCGAATCCTTCCGGGGGCTCCACTGTATTATCCTCTTCATAGCAGTTAAAGATCTCATTGAGGCTGTCAAACTCAGTTCTACAGCTGACACAGGATTTAATATGTTCCTTCAAGCTTCCGTCTTCTGCGGTGCTTATATTTCCATCAAAGAATTTCATTAGCAGATCACTGAATTTTTCGCAACTCATAGAGCTCCCTCCTTTCCTTCCGGTACCAGTTTACCCTTTAACATTAATCTTGCCCTGTACAATCTATTTTTTATAATGGTTATTGGTTCATTCATAACATTAGTCATCTCTTCATATGATAAGCCGTTTTGGTGAAAAAGTATAATTGGAACTCTGTATTTTTCTGGCAGTTCCGATATAGCTTCTCTAATCTTCTCAACTTTTTCCTTCTTTATATAAAGTTCCTCAGGGGTATCGCTTTTATTAGGAACATCTATAGCTTCGTCAATTGGCAGAGAATCAACCTTCTTTTTCCGCACAATATCCAGGCAGTGGTTTGTGGCTATCTTTACAATCCAAGTGGAAAACTTGTATTCCGGGTTATAGGCCTTAAGATTTTTGTAAACCTTTAAAAACACCTCTTGTGATATATCATTAACTTCTTGCTCATTATTCATAACATTGTACACTACTTTAAAAACTAGCCTCTTGTATCTGCTCACCAGCTCTGAGAATGAATCCTGATTCCCTTTAATACACCTGTTAACCAGCTCAATATCACTGACAGACGAGTCCACAAAACCACACCTCCTTTCAATTTAATTGTTATATACTATTATACGCCTTTTTTTTATTAATGTCTGAATTTTTTGATATATTTATTTACCTCTATTAGAGTAAAATTATCTCTTTTTATAAAAAATCCGATATTTATTAAAAGGATTTTAGATTATTTCATATATAATAAAAGAAAGTAGGAATTTACAATGAAGCTTATAAATAAAAGCAAAGGTACCATAATATCTAGCAATCTGGCGGTTGCAGACAGCTTTATAAAGCGGTTCTCCGGACTTATGGCCAAAAGGGAGCTACCTTCAGGAAGTGGGTTGCTTCTTACAAAATGCAATTCAATCCATATGTGCTTTATGAAGTTTTCTCTGGATATTATTTTTATTGATGATTCTATGAAGGTAGTTCACTTAATAAAAGCTATACCGCCATGGAGAGTATCGGGAATTGTCAGAAGTGCCAAGAGTACAATTGAACTTCCAGTGGGAACAATTGATGTATCAAGCACTGAAATCGGGGATTTGCTGGATTTTGAACAAACTTTTTGATATTAAAGTATAAAAGCCGGGGCATAACCCCGGCTTTTATTGAGGAATTTGCTAAGCAAATATCCTAAAATTTACTTTTATAGAAAATATTATTCTATGATCTTTGAAACTGTACCAGAACCTACTGTTCTACCACCTTCACGGATAGCGAATCTTAAGCCTTCTTCCATAGCTATAGGAGCGATGAGCTTAATTACCATTGTGATGTGGTCACCAGGCATACACATTTCTGTTCCTGCTGGTAATTCAGCAACACCAGTAACGTCTGTAGTTCTGAAGTAGAACTGTGGTCTATAACCATTGAAGAAAGGAGTATGTCTTCCACCTTCTTCTTTTGTTAAAACGTAAACCTGTGATTCGAAATGAGTATGAGGTTTAACTGAACCTGGTTTAGCCAATACCTGACCTCTTTCGATTTCAT
Source organism: Pseudobacteroides sp. (assembly GCF_036567765.1). Lineage (NCBI taxonomy): Bacteria > Bacillati > Bacillota > Clostridia > Eubacteriales > Oscillospiraceae > Pseudobacteroides > Pseudobacteroides sp. The sequence continues at coordinate 45,659 of NZ_DATCTU010000007.1, read as the reverse complement.
TTCTCTGGATACCTCTTAAGAGAGCTCCGATGTTGTCCCCAGCAACAGCTTGATCAAGAAGCTTTCTGAACATTTCAACACCAGTTACAACAACCTTCTTGGATTCTTCAGCCAAACCGATGAGTTCAACTTCGTCTCCAACCTTCAATATACCTCTTTCAACCCTACCAGTAGCAACTGTTCCACGACCTGTGATTGAGAAAACATCTTCGACAGGCATAAGGAAAGGTTTGTCTGTTGGTCTTTCAGGTGTAGGTATGAAAGTATCAACTTCAGCCATTAATTTCATTATTGGCTGATATTCTGGAGCATTTACGTCAGTTGCATTTGATTCAAGAGCAACTAATGCAGAACCTCTAACGATGGGAATATCATCACCTGGGAATTCATATGAAGTTAAGAGTTCTCTTAATTCCATTTCAACCAACTCGATAAGTTCTTCGTCATCAACCATATCACACTTGTTTAAGAAAACAACTATGTATGGCACACCAACCTGACGGGAGAGAAGAATGTGTTCTCTAGTCTGTGGCATAGGACCATCAGCAGCTGAAACAACGAGTATAGCACCGTCCATCTGAGCAGCACCAGTGATCATGTTTTTAACATAGTCAGCATGGCCTGGGCAGTCAACGTGAGCGTAGTGTCTGTTATCTGTTTCATATTCAACGTGAGCTGTTGAAATTGTGATACCTCTTTCTCTTTCTTCTGGAGCTTTATCGATCTGATCGTAAGCTGTATAGCTAGCTTTTCCCAAGAAACCTAAAACCTTAGTGATAGCTGCTGTTAATGATGTCTTACCGTGGTCAACGTGACCAATTGTTCCAATGTTAACGTGGGGTTTATTTCTTTCAAATTTAGCCTTTGCCATTGCAAAATCCTCCTTTAATTAATAAATTACTTTAATTATTGGTATATCAACAGGGATTATCCCTGAAGAAAATCACTTATTCATTGTTGTTTGTATTTCTTGATTTAGAAATACCTTCTTGTATGTTCTTAGGAACTTCTTCATAATGGTCAAACTGCATGGAGTAAACTCCTCTACCCTGTGTTCTTGAACGCAAAGTAGTTGCATATCCGAACATTTCTGAAAGGGGAACAAATGATTTAACAACCTGTGCTCCACCTCTTGCTTCCATTCCTTCGATTCTTCCTCTTCTTGAGTTCAAGTCACCGATAACGTCTCCCATGTACTCCTCAGGAACTGTTACGTCAACTCTCATCATAGGCTCGAGAAGCACTGGATTTGCCTTCTTACATCCATCCTTGAAGGCCATTGAACCTGCAATCTTAAACGCCATTTCTGACGAGTCAACTTCGTGGTAAGAACCGTCTATAAGAGTAACCTTGATGTCAAGAACCTCATAGCCTGCAAGAACACCGTGATTCATTGCTTCCTGAATACCTGCATCAATCGCCGGGATATATTCTTTTGGAATAGCTCCACCGACTATCTTATTAACAAATAAGTACCCAGCACCTGGCTCTTGTGGTTCGATTTCAATCCAACAGTGACCGTACTGACCTTTACCACCGGACTGACGAACAAATTTACCTTCAACCTTAACATGTTTACGGATTGTTTCCTTATATGCAACCTGAGGTTTACCAACGTTTGCCTCAACTTTGAACTCCCTCATCATACGGTCAACAATGATTTCAAGATGGAGCTCTCCCATACCTGCGATAATTGTTTGTCCGGTTTCAGGGTCTGTATATGTCTTGAATGTGGGGTCTTCTTCAGCAAGCTTTGATAAAGCAATACCCATCTTTTCCTGTCCAGCCTTTGTTTTAGGCTCAATTGCGACATTTATAACAGGCTCTGGGAATTCCATTGATTCAAGAATAATAGGATCATCATCGGAACAAAGTGTATCACCAGTAGTAGTATCCTTTAAGCCTATAGCTGCAGCTATATCACCAGAATAAACAGTATCTATTTCCTCTCTGTGATTAGCATGCATCTGAAGTATTCTTCCTATACGCTCTCTTTTATTTTTTGTGGAATTTAATACATAAGAACCGGATCCTAGCTTACCTGAGTAAACTCTGAAGAAGCAAAGTTTACCAACGAATGGGTCGGTCATTATTTTAAATGCCAATGCAGAGAATGGACCTTCATCGTTTGCGGGTCTTTCCATCTCCTGCTCTCCATCAACTGCGAGACCTTTTATAGCAGGAATATCAAGTGGTGAAGGCATGTAGTCAATAACTGCATCCAAAAGCTGCTGAACGCCCTTGTTTTTGTATGAAGATCCACAAAGTACAGGAACTATTTTATTAGCAATAGTAGCCTTTCTTATGCAATCCTTCACTTCTGCCAAACTAATCTCTTCACCTTCAAGATACTTCATCATAACTTCTTCATCAAGATCTGCCACGTTTTCCATTAACATAGAATAATATTCGTCAGCAAGATCCTTCATATCTTCAGGTATCTCAACTTCATCTATAACTTTTCCCAAATCATCCTTGAAAATATATGCTTTCATTAATACAAGATCTACCACGCCCTGGAAGTTATCTTCTTTTCCGATAGGAAGCTGAAGAGGCACAGCATTTGAGCCTAATCTTTCCTTCATCATTTTTATGCAGTTAAAGAAGTCTGCTCCCATGATGTCCATCTTGTTAACATAAGCCATACGTGGTACTTTGTATTTGTCAGCCTGTCTCCAAACAGTTTCTGACTGTGGCTCAACGCCGCCTTTAGCACAGAACAATGTAACTGATCCGTCAAGAACACGCAATGATCTTTCAACTTCAACTGTGAAGTCAACGTGTCCCGGTGTATCAATGATATTTATCCTGTTGCCTTTCCACTGAGCTGTTGTAGCAGCAGAGGTAATTGTTATACCTCTCTCCTGCTCCTGCTCCATCCAGTCCATTGTAGCCGCACCTTCATGAACTTCACCGATTTTATGAGTTCTACCAGTATAGAATAGAATTCTTTCAGTCGTTGTAGTCTTTCCAGCATCTATATGTGCCATTATACCAATGTTTCTAGTATTTTCTAGACTAAATTGCCTGGGCATCTTAACCTTCCTTTCAAATATCCATAGGGCCCAAATTAGGATTTATCGAAACAAAATTTTGGACATTGAATACATTTTGAATTTACTCTTACCATCTGTAATGTGCAAAAGCTTTGTTCGCTTCAGCCATTTTATGCGTATCTTCCTTCTTCTTGTAAGCTGAACCTATGCTGTTTGTTGCATCCATTATTTCTCCTGCAAGTCTTTCTCTCATTGTTCTTTCGCCTCTTGCACGAGCATAATTTACCAACCATCTTAATCCCAAGGTTTGTCTTCTTTCAGCCCTAACTTCCATGGGAACCTGATAAGTAGCACCTCCGACCCTTCTAGCTTTAACTTCGAGCACAGGCATGATGTTGTTTAACGCCTGCTCAAATACTTCCAATGGGTCTTTTCCTGTTTTGTTCTTAATTATTTCAAAAGCGTCGTAGCAAATTTTCTGAGCTACTCCCTTTTTACCATCAAGCATTAAATTATTTATAAGCTTTGTAACCACCTTATCGTTAAATAACGGATCAGGCAGAACATCTCTTTTTTGAATATGTCCTTTTCTTGGCACTTTGCTTCCCTCCTTCTTATGATAATATATCATAGGTACTCGCGGCAAAATCCTTGCCGTCGCCAGTGCTCGTACATGCAAATATATATATATATAAACAACGTACTCTGCACCATTTTTCATACTACGTGCCTGCACATTGTACGAACCTTATTTCTTAACAGCTCCAGCTTTTGGTCTCTTAGCACCATATTTGGAACGTGACTGCATTCTTTTTGCAACACCTGCAGTATCAAGAGTTCCTCTAACAATATGATATCTAACCCCTGGAAGGTCCTTAACCCTACCTCCCCTGATGAGAACAACACTGTGCTCTTGCAGGTTGTGACCTATACCCGGAATATAAGCAGTTACTTCTATACCGTTTGTCAAACGTACCCTTGCAACCTTTCTCAAAGCTGAGTTAGGCTTCTTAGGAGTAGTAGTTTTAACAACAGTACATACTCCACGCTTTTGAGGAGCACTTGCATCTGTAGGCTGCTTCTTCAAAGAATTGAATCCTTTTTGAAGTGCGGGTGCTGTAGATTTCTTTTCAACAACCTGTCTACCTTTTCTTACTAACTGGTTAAACGTTGGCATTACTTCACCTCCTTTCAATGATTAATTTATTATTATAATAAATAACTATTTCCACAGTTTGCTATTTTAAAACACAGGCCACTGCAGCCCCAACTTCGATGCCACATGCCTTTCCAAGCTGCTTCATAGTATCAATATAAACAATTTCAATACTGCTTACCGAACATAATTCTTTTATGTTTCTTACCACCTTTTCGTCTGCATCCTTTGCTATATAGACAGTGCCGGCAATTCCATTTTCAACTGCCTTAAGGGACTGTCTTATTCCAATTGTCTTTTTACTGCTCTTAATACTCTCCAACACCTTTACCCTCCAGGAAATCCACTAAATTATATAGTGTGCTCTTACCATATCCTTTCATTAAGAAAAAGCATTTCTTTGTTTCAAATACATTCTTTTACATTAATAATACTTAAACACACACTAAAATATTTTATATCTTAAATTTTATTTTGTCAAGGATTAAGGAGCCAGTAAACACTGACTCCATTTTAATGTCTGTACTATTTTGCAGCTTTATTTGTTATTCTACACCAACAGTACTTATGTTTATATCCTTATATCTGCTCATTCCTGTTCCGGCAGGTATCAGTTTACCTATGATAACATTCTCCTTAAGTCCTACCAGAGGATCAACCTTTCCTTTTATAGCCGCTTCGGTCAATACCCTTGTTGTTTCCTGGAAGGATGCTGCCGATAAGAAGGACTCAGTCGCAAGTGATGCCTTTGTTATACCAAGCAAAGTTCTCTTTGCTTCTGCAGGTCTCTTGCCCTCAGCCAATGCCTTAGCATTTTCTTCATCGAAATCAAATATATCTACAAGGCTTCCCGGAAGAAGGTTTGTGTCACCAGCCTCTTCAACCTTAACCTTGCGGAGCATCTGCCTTACAATAACTTCTATATGCTTATCGTTGATGTCAACCCCCTGCAGTCTGTAAACCCTTTGTACCTCTGACAGCAGATAGGACTGAACACCGTTTATACCTTTTATTTTCAGTATATCATGAGGATTAACGGAACCTTCTGTGAGCTCGTCACCGGCCTCGACTACTTCACCATCACTTACCTTGATCCTTGATCCGTATGGTATAAGATAGTTCCTTGCCTCTCCATCCTCTGAAGTAATAATAACTTCTCTCTTTTTCTTTGTTTCGCTTATCTTAACCGTACCCGGTATTTCGGATATGATTGCAAGACCCTTTGGCTTTCTTGCCTCAAACAATTCCTCTACACGTGGCAAACCTTGTGTGATGTCATCACCGGCAACACCACCTGTATGGAATGTTCTCATTGTAAGCTGTGTACCTGGCTCACCAATTGACTGGGCAGCTATGATACCAACGGCTTCACCGACGTTACAATCTTCACCGGTTGCAAGGTTGGCTCCATAGCACTTACCGCAAACCCCATACTCGGAGTGGCAGGTAAGAACAGATCTGATCTTGATCTTTCTATGTCCCGCCTTTACTATCTTGCTTGCCGTACCTTCTTTTATCATCTTGCCTGCTTCTATCAATACTTCACCGGTTTCAGGGTGTGTAATAGCTTCAGCAGCATATCTTCCTGTGATTCTTTCTTCAAGACCTTCTATGACTTCAGTTCCGTCTTTAATATCGGAAACAACAATACCTTTCCTGGTACCGCAATCCATTTCTCTGACTATAACATCCTGACTTACGTCAACAAGACGTCTTGTCAAGTAACCTGAGTCGGCAGTTCTTAAAGCTGTATCTGCAAGACCTTTTCTTGCTCCGTGAGTTGATATAAAGTACTCAAGAACATTAAGGCCTTCACGGAAGTTAGCCTTTATAGGTATCTCGATTGTCTTACCGGAAGTATCCGCCATAAGTCCTCTCATACCAGCCAGCTGTCTTATCTGATTAACGTTACCTCTTGCTCCTGAGTGAGCCATCATATAAACTGGATTAAATCTGTCCAGGTTGGCCATCAGGGCTTGAGTAATGCTTTCTACTGTCTCTGTCCAAGCAGCTATAACGGAGTTATATCTTTCTTCATCAGATATAAGACCTCTCTTATATTGCTTTACTATATTTTCAATCCTGTCTTCAGTTTCTTTAAGGTAATGCTGCTTAATCTCAGGTATAACCATGTCGGATACGCTGATGGTTATTGCACCTCTTGTAGAATATTTAAAGCCAAGAGCCTTTATCCTGTCAAGTACAATAGCAGTCTCTGTAGTTCCATGAACCCTTATACATTTGTCGATTATACGCCCTAATGCTTTTCTATCGACAAGGAATGTTACTTCAAGGTCTGCTTCCTTTTCAGGATCATTTCTGTCAACAAACCCAAGATCCTGCGGAATAGCTTCGTTGAATATAAGTCTCCCCGCTGTGGCATTAATTATCCTGTAACAGCTCTCACCTCTGATATCCCTCTTCATTCTTACTTTGATAGGTGCATGGAGTCCTAAGAATCCATTGTCATAAGCCATTATTGCTTCTTCAGGCGATCCGAATATTTTACCCTCGCCAGGCTCCCCCGGCTTTTCTATTGTTAGATAATAACTACCCAAAACCATATCCTGAGTCGGTACAGTAACAGGTTTACCATCCTGAGGTTTCAACAGGTTGTTTGCTGAAAGCATCAAGAACCTTGCTTCTGCTTGTGCCTCTGCTGAGAGGGGCACGTGAACAGCCATCTGGTCACCGTCAAAGTCGGCATTGTACGCTGTACAAACCAATGGATGAAGCTTTAATGCTCTACCTTCTACAAGTACTGGCTCAAATGCCTGAATACCAAGTCTGTGAAGGGTTGGTGCACGGTTTAGAAGCACTGGGTGCTCTTTGATTACTTCTTCCAAAACATCCCATATTTCGTTACGTACTCTTTCAACCATTCTCTTTGCACTCTTAATATTGTGTGCGAGGCCATCATTAACAAGCTTTTTCATTACAAAAGGCTTAAAGAGCTCAAGTGCCATTTCCTTAGGAAGTCCGCACTGGAATATCTTAAGGTCAGGTCCGACAACTATAACCGAACGGCCTGAATAGTCAACACGCTTACCCAAGAGGTTCTGACGGAAACGTCCCTGCTTACCCTTCAACATATCTGAAAGGGACTTTAACGGCCTATTGCCAGGGCCAGTTACAGGCCTTCCTCTTCTGCCATTGTCTATAAGTGCGTCAACCGCTTCCTGGAGCATCCTCTTTTCATTTCTTACAATGATATCGGGAGCACCCAGGTCTAAAAGTCTCTTTAAACGGTTGTTTCGATTTATAACTCTTCTGTATAGGTCATTTAAGTCTGATGTTGCAAACCTTCCACCATCTAACTGTACCATAGGTCTTAGTTCAGGCGGTATAACAGGAACAACATCCATAATCATCCACTCTGGTCTGTTGGATGACAATCTGAAAGACTCAACTACTTCAAGTCTTTTAATTGTTCTGATTCTTTTTTGTCCGGTTGTTTCTTCCAGTTCAGCCCTAAGCTCCTTGGACAACTGTTCCAGATCAATTTCTACAAGAAGCTCTTTTATAGCTTCTGCTCCCATTTCTGCACGAAATTTGGGGCCAAATTTCTCCAAACTGTCTCTGTATTCCTTTTCAGTTAAAGGCTGCTTTTTTGAAAGCGGTGTCTGCCCCGGATCTATAACTACATATGATGCAAAGTACAATATCTTTTCAAGTACCCTTGGGGACATATCAAGGATTAATCCCATACGGCTGGGTATACCCTTGAAATACCAAATGTGGGATACTGGGGCAGCCAATTCGATATGCCCCATTCTTTCCCTTCTTACCTTGGATCTTGTTACTTCAACACCACATCTGTCACATACTATGCCTTTATATCTGATTCTTTTATACTTTCCACAGTGACATTCCCAGTCCTTCTGAGGTCCGAAAATCCTTTCACAGAAAAGACCGTCCCTCTCAGGCTTCAATGTTCTATAATTGATGGTTTCAGGCTTTTTAACCTCGCCTCTTGACCATTCTCTTATCTTTTCCGGAGATGCTAGGCCTATTTTTATAGAATCAAAATTATTTAGTTCAAACATCGGCTTCTCTCCCTTCCTTAGATAATATCGTCGTCATCAAATCCGCTTCCGAAATCCTCAGCATCGGCAAAAATATCTTCTTCCATTACGTCATCAATCTTGTCTCCGGTACTGATATCTCCGATTTCAAAATCGTCCATATCCATTTCCTCATCCATAACATCTTCTCCGATATCATCGAAGTCCGCTAACGGAATTTCATCTTCTCTGCCTTCTATATTAACGTTCAATTCTTCAAGCTCATCTTCAACAGATTCTTTTATTGCTATTTCTTCCTGCTCTTCAGAGTATACCTTAACATCGAGACACAAGCTCTGAAGCTCTTTTATCAAGACTTTGAATGATTCAGGTATTCCAGGTTCCGGAACATTTTCTCCCTTAACAATCGCTTCATAGGTCTTAACCCTACCAACAACGTCATCAGACTTAACAGTGAGTATTTCCTGAAGCGTATAGGCTGCACCGTATGCCTCAAGAGCCCAAACTTCCATTTCCCCGAATCTCTGTCCGCCGAACTGAGCCTTACCGCCCAGAGGCTGCTGCGTAACAAGTGAGTATGGACCGGTTGAACGAGCGTGGATCTTGTCGTCAACAAGATGGGCAAGTTTCAATATATACATATAACCGACGGTTACTCTGTTATCAAAGGGCATTCCTGTTCTTCCATCATACAAAACTGTTTTCCCGTCCGGATCTCTTCCTGCCAACTTAAGTGTTTCAACTATGTCATCTTCTGTGGCACCATCAAATACAGGTGTTGCGATCTTCCAGCCAAGTGCCTTTGCAGCATAACCCAAGTGAACTTCAAGAACCTGACCGATATTCATACGTGACGGAACCCCGAGTGGGTTTAACACTATTTCCAATGGTGTACCATCGGGCAGGAACGGCATATCCTCTTCAGGGAGTATTCTTGAGATAACCCCTTTGTTACCGTGCCTTCCGGCCATCTTATCACCAACGGAAATTTTTCTCTTTTGAGCTATATAACATCTAACCAATTGGTTAACCCCTGGAGGAAGCTCATCACCATTTTCCCTTGTGAATACCTTAACATCAACTATAATACCCGATTCACCGTGAGGAACACGTAGTGAAGTATCTCTTACTTCTCTTGCCTTTTCACCGAATATAGCCCTTAAGAGCCTTTCTTCTGCTGTCAGCTCAGTTTCACCCTTTGGTGTAACTTTTCCAACCAGTATGTCACCAGACCTGACCTCAGCTCCTATTCTTATTATTCCTCTGTCATCAAGGTCCTTTAAGGACTCCTCACTTACATTTGGAATATCTCTTGTTATCTCTTCAGGACCAAGCTTTGTATCCCTTGATTCTGCTTCATACTCTTCTATATGAATTGATGTAAACACATCATCTTTTACCAGCTTTTCACTTATAAGGATAGCATCCTCATAGTTGTATCCTTCCCAAGTCATGAATGCAATCAGTATGTTCTTACCAAGAGCTATTTCGCCAAGCTCGGTAGAAGGTCCGTCAGCTATAACATCACCCGGCTGGAGGACTTCACCTTTAGCGACTATAGGCCTTTGGTTGATACATGTTCCCTGGTTGGATCTCATATATTTTAAAAGTTTGTGTACTTCTTTCTTTCCGTCGTTATTTCTTATAACAACCTCATTGGCGGATACCTTTTCAACAACACCGCCCTTCTGAGTAAGAACGACAACACCTGAGTCTTTTGCCGCTTTATATTCTATCCCTGTACCTATAATAGGAGACGATGCTTTTATAAGCGGAACCGCCTGACGCTGCATGTTTGATCCCATGAGGGCACGATTGGCGTCATCATTTTCAAGGAATGGAATCATTGCTGTTGCAACGGATACCAACTGCTTAGGCGAAACATCCATGAAGTCTACTTTTGAATATTCAACTTCAAGAATTTCCTCCCTATATCTTGCAGCAACCTTCTTGGCTGCAAATCTGCCATCTTCATTAAGTGGTTCATTGGCCTGAGCAACAAAGAACTTATCTTCCTCATCTGCTGTAAGGTATACTATTTCACCTGTTACAAGACCTGTTTCCTTATCAACTTTTCTATATGGAGCCTCAATAAATCCATATTCATTGATTCTTGCAAAGGTACTCAATGAACCTATAAGACCTATGTTAGGACCTTCAGGAGTTTCTATAGGACACATACGGCCATAGTGAGAGTGGTGAACGTCACGGACTTCGAAGCCCGCTCTTTCTCTGCTCAAACCACCAGGACCAAGAGCACTTAGCCTTCTTTTGTGAGTCAGCTCAGCTAATGGATTGGTTTGATCCATAAACTGTGACAACTGGCTGCTTCCAAAGAATTCTTTTATAGCTGCTGCAACAGGCCTTATATTAATAAGAGCCTGAGGGGTAACTATATCTATATCCTGAATAGTCATTCTTTCTCTTACAACCCTCTCCATCCTAGCCAATCCGATCCTGAACTGGTTTTGCAGAAGTTCTCCTACTGAACGGAGTCTTCTATTGCCAAGGTGGTCTATGTCATCAACTGTTCCTATACCGTAGGAGAGATTTATAATGTAGTTTATAGAAGCAACGATATCATCAATCGTTATATATTTAGGAATAAGTTCTCCCAGATTTTCTTTTAAAGCTTTCTTAATTTCAGCTTCGGTTTTGTTGTCCCTTAATATGGCTTCAAGGACATCTGCCTTGACCTTTTCATTAACTCCAATATCGCTAACGTCAAAATCAACATAAGCCTTTATGTCCACCATTTTGTTGCCGATAACTTTTACGCTCTTTCCTTCAGCCAGAACATGTACAAAACCTACGCCTGAGTTTTCTATTTCAACCGATTTCTCTCTTCCTATTACTTCACCCTCAGCAGCGAGTATTTCACCGGTTTCAGGGTGAACAATATTTTCAGCTGCTTTAAATCCATATATCCTTGTAGCCAATGAAAGCTTTTTGTTAAACTTAAACCTTCCGAATCTTGCCAAATCATATCTCTTTGAATCAAAGAAAAGGCTGTTCAACAAGGATCGAGCACTGTCAACAGTAGGAGGTTCTCCTGGCCTAAGTCTTTTATATACCTCAAGCAAGCCTTCATCGGTAGTCTTTGAGTTGTCTTTTTGTATTGTTGCTAAAATACGCTCATCTTCACCTAAAAGCTGAGTTATCTCATAGTCCGTACCAAAACCCAAAGCTCTTAATAATACTGTAATAGGCAGCTTTCTCGTTCTATCAATCCTGACAGAAATTATATCGTTAGAGTCTGTTTCATACTCAAGCCATGCCCCTCTGTTAGGGATGACAGTATTTGAATAAAGCTTCTTTCCGGTTCTGTCAAATTTCATTGAATAGTATATTCCAGGAGATCTTACAAGCTGACTTACGATAACCCTCTCTGCTCCATTGATTATGAAGGTTCCGTTGTTAGTCATGAGAGGAAAATCACCCATGAAAATTTCCTGTTCCTTTACTTCACCGGTTTCCTTATTAATAAGTCTTACTTTTACTTTAAGGGGAGCTGAAAAAGTTGCATCTCTTTCCTTGCATTCCTCTACACTGTACTTTGGATTGTCATCGAGAGAATAATCAACAAAATCCATAATAAGATTACCAGTGTAGTCGGTAATCGGGGATACATCTCTAAAAACTTCCCTAAGTCCCTCTTCGAGGAACCACCTGTAAGAATTTTTTTGAACTTCAATAAGATTTGGCATGTCTAGAACTTCATCGATTTTTGAGTAGCTCATCCTAGTAGTTTTACCTAGACTAACGGGATGTACCATTAAATATCACCTCATAATTATGACTTTTTAAGGACTAATTTCTGTAACTTGAAAACCTGCCCCCTTCCGAAAATTCATATCGTATCATCACTTTACCATATTAAACGTGCTTAAATAGATTTATCACCTTTAATATAAATGTATCAAACAATTCTATTGTTAGTTAATTAACAAATACTTTTACTTTTTATATATAAAAATCATTTTAATCATTAAATAAAAGTGATTAAAGCTGATTTTATTTTCTCCTATGTATTTGATCCCATTATTTTTCAACGATCAAGCTAACAAAACCATCTTATAATTTTATTATAAAACTATAAAAGTATGCAAAAATGATGGTAAATATTCTCCTTTTATAAATACCATATCAAAATCTTATACAAAACATTTTATCAATTCTACATAACATATTCTGAATATTTTTAATAAAAGTACATAGACTAATATAATACTGTTTTGCTATTAAAATATTATTAACAATTATTGTCTTATTTATTCTATCGTGTTATAATTTATTTGTAATAAGTATAAAATTTCAGTAAAGCTCAATTTTACCATGAAATTATAACGCAGTATATAATACTACCATTGAAATAACAACTTGTCAAGATAAATCTTTTAAATTTTATTTATTTTTAATCTTTTATTACAAATCCAATTTTAGCCAATTAAATTCAGTTCCTTCTATTTTATATATTAATAATGCTTAGAATATTAATGGCTCCCAAAGCAACCTTTAATTAGTCATGCAAAAAGCTTCTTAACTACAATTGCTGCAGTTAAGAAGCTTTTTAAAAGTTAAATTATTTTATTTCGCAAGTTGCTCCAACTTCTTTGAATTTAGCTTCGATTGATGCAGCTTCATCCTTAGCAACATTTTCTTTGATTGGCTTTGGAGCTCCGTCAACGAGGTCCTTAGCTTCTTTTAAGCCTAAGCCTGTAACTTCTCTAACAACTTTGATAACCTTAATCTTGTCTGCTCCAACATCCTTCAATATTACATTGAACTCAGTCTTTTCTTCAGCTGCAGGAGCTGCTGCTGCTGCAGGAGCTGCTCCACCCATCATTACAGGAGCTGCTGCTGATACGCCGAACTCTTCTTCCAATGCTTTAACTAAATCAGCCAATTCCAATACTGTTAACGCCTTAACATCTTCAATCATCTTTGTAACTTTTTCACTAGCCATTTTAATAACCCTCCGTTATTTTCATATACTTTAAATTTTTAATAGTTAATAATTTTAATCAAGCAATTTTTAAGCACTTTGCTTCTTTTCTGCAATAGCATTCAATACTATTGCCAAACCTCTCAAGTTTCCGTTCAGTACATTTACGAAACCGGAAATCGGAGCATTGAATCCGCCGAGAACCTTTGCAATAAGGACTTCTCTTGATGGAAGCTCTGCAAGCTGTTTTATACCGTCAACATCAATTACCTTGCCGTCAACAACACCAACTTTAAGCTCAAGCTTATCAAACTTCTTTGCATACTCTGCCAAAACCTTGGCAGGAGCAACAGGATCAGTGCTGCACATAGCTATTGAAGTAGGACCGTTTAAGTGTTCATCCACACCTTCGATTCCGTTTTCCTTCAAAGCAAATTTAGTCAATGTATTTTTAACAACCCTGTACTCAACACCTGCTTTTCTGAGAGCATTTCTAAGTTCGGTATCCTGCTCAACGGTAAGTCCTCTATAATCAGCAAGTACGATTGATTGAGCTTCCTTTACTTTAGCTGAAAGTTCTTTAACAACTTCTTTCTTGTGGGCTAATATGCTTTCACTTGGCACTTTTTTACACCTCCTTTATACTATCTTTAAACCAATATAAATAACTAAAACCCTCGTACAGACATAGACGTACGAGGGCATTAAAATCACTTTCAATATCACCTCGGTAGGAAGGATAACCTGTTACGCCTTATGGCACCTACTGTCTATGGCACAATTATTTAGTTTATTTAAATTTGAAATAATTTTCTTATTCAGCAACCCTTGTAGGATTGATCTTTATACCAGGGCCCATTGTTGATGTAACAACAACACTCTTCAAATACTGTCCCTTTGCTGCTGCAGGCTTAGCCTTTACAACCGCATCCAATAATGTACGGAAATTTTCAGCCAGCTTATCAAGGCCGAACGAAACCTTACCTATCGGGCAGTGGATGATATTTGTTTTATCAAGCCTGTACTCAATCTTACCGGCTTTGATATCAGCTATTGCTTTAGCCACATCCATTGAAACCGTTCCGGCTTTTGGATTTGGCATAAGCCCCTTAGGACCAAGAACCTTACCGAGTCTACCAACAACACCCATCATATCAGGAGTTGCAACAACTACATCGTATTCGAACCAGTTTTCATTTTGAATCTTCGGAACAAGTTCCTCTGCTCCAACAAAATCTGCTCCGGCTTGTTCCGCTTCCTTAGCCTTATCGCCTTTAGCAAATACAAGAACCCTTACCTTTTTACCAGTACCATGTGGAAGAACAACCGCTCCTCTAACCTGCTGGTCTGCATGTCTGGAGTCAACACCAAGCTTTATGTGAACTTCGACGGTTTCATCAAACTTAGCCTTTGCAGTCTGCTTAGTAAGATCCAATGCTTCAGATGGATCATAAAGTTTGAATCTGTCTACAAGTTTCGCACTCTCTTTGTATTTCTTTCCTCTCTTCATTATTATCCTCTCCTTCGTGGTAAATTTTCGGGAAATCTATTTCCCTCCCACATTGGACAATCAATGTCCAATTACTAAAACATGAGTACTTAATATTACTCTTCTACTACTATACCCATACTTCTAGCTGTACCTGCAATCATGCTAATCGCTGCTTCAACGCTTGCTGCATTGAGGTCAGGCATTTTTAATTCTGCTATTTTCCTTACTTCATCCTTTGATATTTTAGCAACTTTTTCCTTGTTAGGCTTACCTGAACCGCTTTCAATTTTACAAGCTTTTTTCAATAGTACAGCCGCTGGCGGAGTCTTTGTAATAAATGAGAACGATCTGTCTGCATATACTGTGATAACTACTGGAATTATTAATCCCATATCCTTTGCAGTTTTTTCGTTAAACTCTTTACAAAATCCCATAATGTTAACGCCATGCTGTCCTAATGCTGGTCCAACCGGTGGAGCCGGAGTCGCTTTACCCGCAGGAATCTGAAGTTTAATATAGCCAGTTATCTTTTTAGCCATATTATCCACCTCCCAATTATATTTTTGTGCATGTTTAGTAATGGCTAAGAACTAACACCCGATTCTCATCGTACAAAACCCCGCTAAATCGTCAGGATTTTATCCTTGTGAATACGGATTTATTCTAAGGCATTCCTTATATAAGTGCTATTGCACTATTTAATAGCATCAAAGATCAATAAATCAAATTAATAAATCAACCAGTAACACTATTGGAAACTAAATTTTGCTGATTTGGACAAGTTCCAGTTCAACTGGAGTCTCTCTTCCAAACATTGATACTGCTACGCGGACTTTCCGTTTTTCCATATTTATTTCTTCAACAAGACCAATAAAGTTCTCAAGTGGTCCCGAGACAACTCTGACGTTATCACCGACTTCGTAATCAACTACAGGTGCGAACTCTTCAACTCCCATAGCCTTGACTTCTTCATCTGTGAGCGGAACAGGCTTAGAACCCGGACCGACAAACCCGGTCACACCTCTGGTGTTTCTAACAACATACCAGGACTCGTCCGACATAATCATTTTTACTAATACATATCCCGGGAATACTTTTTTGAGAGTAGCTTTTTTCTTACCATCCTTGATTTCAATCTGTTCTTCCATCGGAACAACAATATCAAGAATGTATTCTTGCATACTCCTATTTTCGACAATTTTTTCCAAATTTGCCTTAACCTTATTTTCGTATCCGGAATAAGTATGAACTACATACCATTTAGCATCTTCTGACATATTGTTACGAAGCTAAGAGCTTCATACCCTCCTCAAAATTATCTTGCTTTAAAGACTACTCCTGCCAATTTAAGCAAACCAAAATCTGCAGCCCAGATTATAGCTCCTATAACAAGACAGGCAAGTAAAACCGTCAACGTATTGTTTGTAAGCTGCGTTCTGTTTGGCCAAATTACCTTCTTAAGCTCACTCTTTACGTCTTTGAAGAATCTGGTAAGGCTTTTTTGTAAATTTGAAAACTTTGATTCTTTTTTCATTACCTCTTCAGCCATAAGTGTATCTCCTAAAAAATTATTTTGTTTCTTTATGATCAGTATGCTTTCTGCAGAATCTGCAGTACTTTTTCATTTCAAGTCTATCAGGATCATTCTTTTTATTTTTCATTGAGTTGTAGTTTCTCTGCTTGCAATCAGTACATGCCAATGTTATTTTTACTCTCATTCTTAAACACCTCCAGCCTGTATTAACGTATCTATGTAAAAATTTCAATGCATAAAAAAAAGACCTTTTTGCAGTGCAATCATTAATTTAACACATATTTCTTTATAAGTCAAGGCTAAATTTAGTTTTTATAGTTTAATTGTTTAATTATTGCCTTAGTAATGATCAAAAAAATAACTTCCGCTATAAATTTTGCTCATGTGTTGACTTAACTCGTCAACACCCGCTCAAAAGCGGAAGTAATTTTTCATTCATGCTTTAGCCTTGACTCAATATAAAATCACTTTTATTCCTCAATAAGCTCGCTGATCGGTGCTCCTGGCGGAACTATGGGGAATACCTTGTCATCCCTGTCAATTTCAAAATTAATAACAACAGGCCTGTCTTTTGATACCAGGGCTCTCTTAATAGCGTCATCAACTTCTTCAGGCTTTGTTACATTAATACCTATTGCACCAAATGCCTCCGCCAGTGCAACAAAGTTAGTACCTCTATCTATTGTTGTAGATGAAAATCTGCTGTCATAAAAAAGCTCCTGCCACTGTCTCACCATACCTAAAACATGGTTATTCAAGAGTGCAACAATTATAGGAACCTTGTATTCAACTGCAGTAGCAAGCTCAGTCAGGTTCATTCTAAAGCTTCCGTCCCCTGCCACATTGATAACCTTCTTATCCGGTCTGCCGAACTGTGCCCCAATACATGCACCGAGGCCGAATCCCATGGTTCCCAAACCACCTGATGAAATAAACTGCCTTTGGTTTGTGTATTTGTATATCTGTGCTGCCCAAATCTGATTCTGGCCAACCTCTGTTGTTATTATAGCATCGCCCTTGGTGAGCTCATAAATTCTGTCAATAATATAGTGAGGCCGTAAAATACCATCGTTCTGGTATTTTAATGGAAATTCCTTTTTCCAGGCTATTACCTTGTCAGCCCATTCAGATTTCTTTTTCTTATCTACCTTTGATATAAGGTGTTTTAATATCTTCTTAATATTCCCGCTTAAAGGGTAATGTACTACAATATTTTTGCCTATTTCTGCAGGGTCTATATCTATATGCATTATCTTTGCATCAGGTGCAAACTTTTTAACATTACTTATAACCCTGTCACTGAACCTTGCACCTATAGCGATGAACAAATCCGATTCGGATACTGCAAGATTTGACGTCCTTGTGCCATGCATACCTGTGAGACCTGTAAAAAGCTCATTTGTTCCCGGGAATGACCCAAGCCCCATTAATGTGTTGGCCACCGGTATTTTGCACTTCTCAGAAAGCTTTAGAAGCTCCTCATTTGCTCCGGCTATGGTAACTCCTCCGCCTGCCAGTATAAAGGGACTCTTTGCATTGTTTATAATCTCTGCCGCACGGTCAATTTCATCCTCTGTTACTCCAATAGGTCTTTCTTCAATAGTCCTTGGCGTTTTTCTTTCATATTCCGCCTCCGCCGCAGTAACATCCTTACATATATCGACGAGAACAGGTCCCGGCCTTCCTTCCCTTGCTATATAAAATGCTTCCCTGACTATATCCGCCAGCTTTTCTACGTCCTTAACAATATAGTTATGCTTTGTTACCGGCATTGTTATACCTGTTATATCAACCTCTTGGAAAGAGTCTCTTCCCAAAAGACTTGTGGCAACCTGTCCCGTAATTGCAACCATAGGCACCGAATCCATATACGCCGTTGCTATACCGGTAACAAGGTTTGTTGCACCAGGCCCTGAGGTGGCCAGACATACTCCCACTTTGCCTGTAGCTCTCGCATAGCCGTCAGCCGCATGAGATGCACCCTGCTCATGTGATGTCAACACATGCTTTATATCATCCTTTGCCTTATACAAAGCATCATATATATTTAAAACAGCACCGCCGGGAAAACCGAATATGGTGTCTACATTGTGCTCCTTAAGGCATTCAATTAATATTTGTGCCCCGGTCAACTTCATTTTATTCTCCTCCTATTCCATTTTAGTTATTATACATTCTTACTTAAAACAGCACCTGTACTTGCAGAGCTTACAAGCTTAGAGTACCTTCCAAGGTACCCCTTTGTTATCTTGGGAGCCGGAGCAGTCCAATCCTTAAGCCTGTTTGCAATTTCCTCGTCACTTAGATCAACATCCAATTTCCCATTTACTATATCAATGCTAATAATATCCCCTTCCTCTACAGCTGCTATAGGTCCGCCCTCCATAGCTTCAGGTGAAGCATGACCTATGGAAGCACCTCTTGTAGCACCAGAGAAACGTCCGTCCGTTATAAGTGCTACATCCTTATCAAGACCCATACCTGCAATTGCCGATGTAGGACCGAGCATCTCTCTCATACCGGGACCACCCTTAGGCCCTTCATACCGTATAATTACAACATCACCCTTAACTATTTTTCCGTTATATATGGCTTCAATCGCTGCATCTTCCGAGTCAAACACCCTTGCAGGACCTTTGTGGACAAGCATTTCCGCTGCAACACCTGCACGCTTGACAGCAGCACCGTCGGGAGCTATATTACCTTTTAGTATGGCTATTCCGCCTGTAGCACTGTATGGGTTGTCGATATCTCTTATAACATCATTGTCCAGTACCTTTGCCTTTTCAATATTTTCACCTACTGTTTTACCTGTAACAGTTATCAAATCCAGATTCAGAAGGTTTTTCTTAGTTAGTTCCTTCATAACTGCCTGTACCCCTCCAGCAGCATAGAGGTCTTGTATGTGATGGTGTCCTGATGGTGCAAGCTTGCACAGATTAGGTACCTTATTGCTGATCTCATTTATTATGTCAAGGTTAATTTCCACACCAACTTCATTTGCTATTGCCGGTAAATGAAGCACTGAATTTGTTGAACAACCAAGAGCCATATCCATAGCCAGGGCGTTCTCAAATGCTTTAGGAGTCAATATATCGGAAGGCTTTATATCTTTCTCAACCAACTCCATTATTTTCATACCTGCCATTTTAGCAAGCCTGATTCTTTCGGCATATACAGCAGGTATTGTACCATTGCCCGGGAGTCCTAGACCAAGAACCTCAGTTAGACAGTTCATTGAATTTGCAGTAAACATACCGGAACATGATCCGCACCCTGGACATGCACTGTTTTCAATATCACACAGCTCTTCTTCATTTATTTTACCTACCTTATATGAGCCTACTGCTTCGAAAACACTGTTTAAATCCAGCTGTTTACCGTTTTTGTTCAGTGAAAGCATGGGGCCACCGCTTATTACAATAGCGGGAGCATTTATTCTGGCCGCCGCCATAAGCATTCCAGGTACAATCTTGTCACAATTTGGAATAAAAACCATTCCGTCGAAGCTATGGGCAAGCCCCATTGCTTCGCAGGAATCGGCAATCAACTCTCTTGTTGCCAGTGAATACTTCATTCCCATATGACCCATTGCAATACCGTCGCAAACACCTATTGAACCAAATTCAACAGGAGTTCCTCCTGCCATCCTTATTCCTGCCTTTACTGCTTGAGCAATCTGGTCTAAATGGATATGTCCCGGTACAATCTCACTTTTTGAGTTGACAACCCCAATCAGCGGGCGTTTAATTTCCTCATCAGTATATCCCATTGCTTTAAACAAAGATCTGTGAGGTGCTCTTTCTATACCTTTTTTTACAACATCACTTCTCATATTCATAATCCTCACTTTCCAGTTCTATATTTAAATAGTCCTCTCTCTTATTGTATACATTAGACATTAAAACAATAGCCGGGGGTTTGACCCGGCTAATTATTAACCCAGAAATAATCTGGAATTTATATTAAAGATATTTTACTACGATTTATATAACCCTGTCCAGTGTTTTTAGTAGATTTATGGTTTTCCCAGTATTTGTTTTATCCAGGTTATCCCTTTCCTGATAACAGGTTAAATATGAAATTATGCTCAAAGATATATTTAGCTACAACTGAACCTTCCAAAGAATCGAATAGGCCTTTAAAGCTAGGTGCCGCACTGAATATCATTAATATTGTAAATATTATATAGACAGTAAGAAAGCCTTCAACTCCTCCGAATGCAAATCCCCCAACCTTATCGACCTGTTTGAAGACTGGCAGCTTTGATATTTCCCCCAGTATGAACTTTGCAAATACCAGTATGACCCTTACCAATACATATAAAAGAATCATGCTTATAACGTAAATTACGATTTTGGTCATTTCTTCACTTATAATATTATTTATCTGCTGTAAATCTATAAGCTTGGTAGGGTCGGGAAACTTACTCTTTATTACATCCTTTAAGAATCCTGGTACATTCAGGCTTTCCACCACTTTGTCAGCCACAGCATTTTTCGCTCCTGCTAAAGTTCCTGACTGTTGAAGTATCAAGGTATCAAGTATCTTTTCTTTTATCTTGTCATGCAATGCTGTTCCCATCAAAAACTTGGAGACATACGGATAGAGTAGAAATGCCAGCACCAAAGAAATTACAAAAGACAGCAATTTGAATACGCTCATAATAAATCCCTTAGACATACCATAAACTGCAAACCCCAAAATTATTCCTATAACTACCAAATCACACCAATTCATTTTATCCTCCTGTAATGCTTATCTCTATAAATGTATATTGTTTATAATTAAACTGTCTTTACAAACTAAGACAGCTTTTTGCCTGCTTATAAAATGCACATCGGAAATATTTGTTTTTGAATCAAACTTGCCTAGAAGTTTACCCTTGCTGTTTATATAATATACAGAAGTTCCTGTATTAACGGCAACGATTCCATTATATGTCTTTATGTTTTTTACCCTCATGTCTGTGGAATAAATCACACTCTTCTCCCCATCCTCATTAATAAGAGTTATATCTGTTTTATTCCCTGTTATCTTTCCCGAACTATCCATATCACTTAATGCAGCAACAATTGAATCTCCTGTCAATAAATCTCCGCATATCACGCTTTTGTTGGTTAGTTTTTGTACCCATTTTGTCTTTCCTTTATCATCAAACAAGTAAACACTGGAATCTCCAACTGCTGCCAAATCGCCATTATCAAAGAATCCAACAATAGGGAACAAGGAAGTCTCCCCAGTATCAAGGGCATTTTTTATATCCTTGCTAAAATCGTCCAATATAACCACAGCTTTGGATTTAACTCCTGAAGCATCGAATCCGTTAATCACCAAATTATCGCCTTTAGGTGATACTTCTGACATAAAAACAAACCTTTTGGCCATCTTTTTTGTGATAACCACCCTGCCGCTTTTATTTATAATTGTAACTGCACCCCTGTAGCCTTTCTCCTCTCTGACAACGGATACATATCCCGCTTCGTTTACATCGGCGTTTATAATGTTACCGGTCATCTTCTGGCTCCACTTAAGTGTCTTGCCTGAAAGCAGATAAACATCTTTGCCTCCTAGATCCGCTACCATTATATAGGAACCGGCACTCTTCACAATTGGGTTTCCAGCATATACCGAGACGACCCACTGTTCCTCACCATGTTCATTCAAAGCTTTTACTCTGTTCTTAACGCTCTCGATAATTAGGCCTTTACAGGTAGTAAAAACATGCTTCTCATTTGCACCGAACTCTATTTCCTTGGCAATTTTATTGCCGCCGTTATTTCCCGTTATATCCATTAACTCACTTACTATATCTTTAAAGCTCATGTTTTCAATGTCAACATTTTTGCTTTTTAAATACATGAATGCAGATGTACCTACTACTACTAAGACAAGAACCAGAAATACAGCAAAATTTCTAAGCTTTAAGCTTCCTCCTCCTGCCCTATCCGTATACACAACCTTACTGCCCTTATCTTTTTCGGAATGTTTCATAATTTATTTCTCCGATTTTCTTTTGTAATAATTTATTATTTTATCATACTTCTGTAATAATTTATTATTTTACCACACACTACAGCATAATTTCAAAATTTCTTTAAGTAAAGTTGTGTACAATTAAATAACTTACCCTAGGCCTTCTTGAATTCTTGAAATAAAATTGCAAATACCATAAACAAACCTATATAACCAAAAGTCGTGTAAAGAGAAGCTATAAGGTTTGTAAACCCGAAGCAGGAAACAGGAATAATCAGTATGCAGGTCAGAACCGTTATCAGCTTTCTGTTTATCTTAACTTTACTTCCTATTCTGTCAACCAGGCAATATCCGGAAGTTACTGCAGATGAAAACATTGCCAGCCATAATATAAAGGTATAAAAGCTGGTAAAATAAGCACCGTATTTTTCCAAAATAGTTAGTATGGGAAAATCCTTGCCTGAAACTTCAGAGTAAAAAATATTGATAACTGTATTTAGCAAAAGTGCTACTGCACATAATGACACTCCACCTAGAATTCCTGCTAAAACCCCTGTTTTTCTTGTTTTGAGGTAAGGAAGCATGTTAGACATTACAACAACTGACATAATACTGTTATAGCTTACATATATGAGGGAAGATAAAACCCAGTTATTTGTAATACCCTTTAAAGTACCTGTCATACTAAATACTGATGAGTCTCTAAATATTATAACATAAAACCCTGTAAAAACTATTCCCAGAATAAGAATGGGAGTTATTAAACTGCTTAATGCCACTATTCCCCTGATATCTGTCAGCATAAGCAGCATGCAGACAAAAGCCATTATCGTTACTCCTAGAGGTAAAGAAAAACTCAGTTTATCGGATAATATGCTGCCAAGCCCAGCTACCATTATGCTTAACACAGAAAACATAAACAGTGTCACCACAATATCCATAACCCTTCCAAAAACCCATCCCACAGTAGGGTATAGGAACTCTTCGTAATTCTTTATTCTTCCTATGTAAACCCTGTCAAGAACAAACCAACCTACTATGGCAAATAATACTCCGGCAGCCACTATGCCATAGAATCCGCCTTTGTAATAGCCAGAGAAAAACCTGGCAATCTCCTGCCCTGAAGCAAACCCTGCCCCTATTATTGTCGTCACATAGATGCTTGCAACTTTATAAATGTTTTTTATTTCCTCACTCAAAAAAACACCCCAGACATAAGAAATATTTCAATATAATTCTATGTGGGACTGTTTAATTAATTCTAATTAATTTTAACATATTATGATTTTAAAAAAACTAAAACCCTTTAAATTAAAGGGTTTTAGTTTTTATATTAAGTGTGAATCTGTACTTTGTCTTATTACTTGCTGTCAAGTGATTCAAACAGTTTCCTGAGAGAATCTTTTGCACCACCAGGCATATCGAATTCCATCTTTGATACAATCTTGCCCGTGAACTTCCCATTAATCACAGCATAATAGGTTGATGTATCCTTAGGAATATACTCAACAGTAACTTTACCCGGTGCCTTTTTCAAGTTATAGGTGAAGGTAATTTCAGGCTTTCCTGGAGGAACAGCTTTATTTTCAGCATCAAGATCGATAAAACCGATTCCGATTATTGCCCTGTACAATACCCTTACAAACACTTCTCCCTGCTGGTTCTTTTTGTTTGCCTCTTTACCGTTTACAAAGAATTTATCCTTATCGGTATCCTTCTTTTCATCCAGCTGGAGCTTGACTTGTGTAGTCTTACCATCCATATCAATTGTAAAATCATTTACATCGTATATGTCAGGACAGTAAACCAAACCTTCAACCAGTTCTTTAAGCGGTAAGTCAAGGTAATTTAAGCTTGAAACAGGAAGAATATAAACTGTATCGCTGCCTTCAAGCTTTCCATATATCTCTTGACCCTTTATAATCTCAGAGCCCAGATAGAGCTTTTTGATTCCTTTTTTTGTATCAAGAGTCATAACATAAGATGGTTTATCAAGGCCAAATTCTGCAAGATCCTTTGGCTTATCCTCTTCGATTGAATTTGCTGTCAAATTTGGGATCCCGTTCAAATAAGGCTCCAATTTGTTTGAATTTGCCGCACCTTCCAAAGGCTCAGTCAGATACCATTTTTTATCACTGTCAAGTTTAACCTTGAAAGCCACTTTTCCCTGACGTTCAAGAGTTAACGAATTGATATCTTCTGTTGTCATATCAAATAGCACCCTCTGCCAGAAAAAGTACTTGGAGACCTTAAAGGAGCTTACGCTGTACTTGTCTAC
The DNA here is from genome assembly GCF_036567765.1 of Pseudobacteroides sp. Classification (NCBI taxonomy): domain Bacteria; kingdom Bacillati; phylum Bacillota; class Clostridia; order Eubacteriales; family Oscillospiraceae; genus Pseudobacteroides; species Pseudobacteroides sp. The sequence continues at coordinate 21,257 of NZ_DATCTU010000007.1, read as the reverse complement.
AAGATAAACAGTATTTGATCCCTTGGTTTTTACATAGGTACCATCATCTGTCGGTGTATTAGCACCTATCTCAATAACCTGCTCCTTACCATCCTTTGTTTTCACAGAAACTATGGCCGGTGTATCAAGACCGTATGTCTTTAAATCAGTTGCATTTTCTTCAATAACCCTTGTCGCATTTATAGAATTGGCATTATTAGCCATGTTCTCAGTTTCTATTTTACTGTAATTGACCCCTGCAGGATAAGTCAGCACCCAGTCAGTTCCTTTATGGGTTACAGTAAACTTATTACCTTGATTTTCAATAGTATATTCTGTAATATCATCTTTCTTGGCATCCATTAATGGTATGAGATTCGATGTAGGTTCTGCCTGAACATTCTCCTCATTGTCTTTTTTAAATACACTAACAGCTACCAAAGCACCAACTAAAACAACCATTACTACTGCAAGAATAATAACATTCTTGAACGTTCTCATAAATGCCTCCTCCTAAGCCATACGAAGGTACCCAATCCAAATATCAGAAGTGGTATGGCACCAACCAGTATTATACCGGTGATGTTTGCATTGGTTTGAGAAATGGTAATTGTTTCTAAATTGAGGCTCTTTGGCGGTATGCCCATATCATCCTTGTTCTGAATAAGCCATCCCATGCAAACCGCTAGAATCTGGTATGTGTTTTGGTTAATGTACTGATCCTTAAACATTGAGGCGTTACCCCACACCATTATTCTGCTGTCCTGCATGCCTCCGGTATATTCTGCAGCAACTACAACATCCAAAGGACCGTTTATATCTTTTCCTTTTGATTTGTCAATCTGCATACCCACTGCTTGTTCGGATGTCTTTGCAAGTGATACAATTTCAAGGCCTTCCTTCACTGTTTTCAAAATATTGATACTTCTTGAATTCGGCATATTTATGGCATACTGGCCTGCAGGTATTTCCCCTAAAATAGCATTTGATTCAAGGAATACCAATAGGTTGTTTGCATCTCCCGATACATACCTGTTTTTATCCCCTTCTTTAACCTTGTCATAATTGAGGCTAAAGTTGTACTGGCCTAATATCTTGTCAAATGCCGGCAGATTTTGATTTGGTACAACCGGATCAAACGCAAAGAATATTTTACCGCCCCTATCAAGATAGTCGGTAACCTTTTTTGCTTCATCAGTTGATAAATCTGATTTAGGAGCCATAACAAATATTAGCTCACAGTCATCTGGAACTTTAGGTTCTGTCTGGAGATTCAATGCTTTGGTATAATATCCGCCGCCTTCTACTGCTATTCTGATCTGGTTGAATTCTTCAACAAGTAAATTTTCGTTGTGACCTGTAGTGTAATATATTGTTGGTGTCTTGTCACTGCTAACCCTCTTTATAGCGGTAGTTATATAGTTTTCAACCAACAGGCTTGTATCCTGACCCATTTGGGTGGACTGGGAATAAGTAATGCTGGCTGCAGGTATAACGTCCAGCTTCTTGCCGCTGGATACTAAAATATCTCCCTTTGCAATTGTTTTTGTTTTCTGAGGATCGAGCTGATTGATTATACCTGGATCCTTATCAACATCAACATATTTTATAGCAATTTTAGGTGATGCATTCTTGTACTGCTTAAGAAGCTCATTAACTATTGCATACGTATCTCCGCTTTCAATTTTGGTATTATCATATAATCCATATATGGTAACATCCTTTGTAAGCTTCTGAACAAAATCTACGGAAGTCTTATTCAAGCTATATATTTTGTTAGTTGTTAAATCCCATTGGATATCAAGTCTGATCACAATAAGATTTACAATTATTGCAATTGCAATAACTATCACAGCAGTCAATAATGCCGCTGCACCATATTTAAAACTCTTTGAGTTTTTATTTGTCATTTTTATCACCCCTGACTCCAACGTCTTTTTTCAATTATCAAAAATGTTATAACAATCAATGTTACAGTAACACTTGCAAAGTAAGTCATAGTACCCAAACGGAATATCCCGGAAGAAAGGTCTGTAAATCTTTCAAAAAGTGAAACCCATCTGAGAATTTCAGTTACAACTCCTCCAAAGGTACTTGCAAATATACCTGTTATAAAAAGGAAGAACATTGATATAAAACTTATAATTGCAGCTATAATCTGATTCTCTGTCAATGCTGAAGCTAACAAGCCAATTGAAATAAGACATGAACCAAAAAGTATAAAGCCAACATAACCACCTATCATCTGTGGTGTGAATGCTCCTTTGAATATGACAATAACAAGTGGGAAAGCCAGCGTAAGTGCAGTCATAGCAAGGAAAAGAGTATATGCTGCTAAAAACTTACCGATTACAATACTGGAAATCTTACTTGGTGATGTAAACAGAAGGACCTCTGTACCGTTTTTTCTTTCTTCCGCATACATTCTCATTGTCAATATTGAACTAAACATAATGAGTATCAATGAAAAAATCGGTTCCCTAAACATCCATGACAATGTTCCATAACTATTATTCAGATTTATAAGGAAAAATAATATAGATGATATAAACATAAAGAGGCCAAGTATAATATAAGCCATAGGGGAATTAAAATAAGACCTTGTCTCTTTTTTATAAACACTTACTACATTTGATAGATACCCCATCCTATTCAACCTCCTTCTCTTCAACAGGATTTTCGACAGCCTCTTCAACCTCTTGGGCTGCCTTATCCGATTCAACAACATCTTTTGTTAGAACCACATCGTTTCTTGTAATCTGCAGGAATACATCCTCAAGAGACATATCCATTGCTTTAAGCTCCATAATAGGATATCCTGCTTTTGCCAGTTCAAAGAACATAGGCTTTCTTATATCTGCTTCTCTGATTGACTCAATTACAAAACTACTTATGTCGCTATTTTTAGTGGAAGTTGTTTCAACTTTATTTACTCCATGCAGTCCTTTTATAATATCCTTTACAGACTCTTCAGGTCCTGCAACAGCTACAGTATATCTCGCATCGGCATCCATAGCCTTTGAAAGATTTTCAGGGGTATCAACAGCAGAAATTCTTCCCTTGTTAATAATTACTACTCTCTCACAAACCGCACTTACTTCAGGTAGAATATGTGAACTTAATATTATTGAATGTTCCCTGCCAAGTGCCTTTATCAGATTTCTTATTTCAATTATCTGTTTAGGATCAAGACCAACTGTAGGTTCATCAAGGATCAGAACCTCCGGTGAGCCAATTAAAGCTTGTGCAAGGCCTACCCTTTGTTTGTAACCCTTTGATAGGTTTTTGATAATCCTGCCTCTTACATCACCGATTTTAACCAGATCCATTACATCATCCAACTGATTTTTTCTAAGACTCTTTTTGACAAACTTCAAATCGCATACATAGTTCAGATATTCCTTTACAGTCATATCCATATAAAGCGGCGGCTGCTCAGGCAAATACCCAATCCTTTTTTTTACCTCCACAGGCTCTTCCATAATATCATAACCGCACACCTTCACCGACCCACTGGTAGGCGGTATATAACCGGTTATAATATTCATGGTAGTGCTCTTACCGGCACCGTTCGGACCAAGAAATCCCAGAATTTCTCCCTTTTCAAGAGTAAAACTCAGATCTCTAACGGCATTAACATTTCCGTACCGCTTAGACATGTTTTGAATTTCAATCATCTTAATGTATTCCCCCCTGTATATAATAATATTAAGTTTTTCTTAAGAAAACAGAGACCTGTCACAATTATCTCAAAAGAATTTTAATAAATTGTGAACAAATTGTTACTATTGCTCATACTTGTCCATTATATAGGTTTCTCAGTTTTTTTTCAAGAGTATAACAACAACCTTGGTTGTTGTCGTGAGAAATTGTGGTATAACATGCATCACAATTTCCTGGCATAAAAAAACATCCAACCGCTAAATAACTGCCCTTAGGCACTATAGCAGCTGGATATTTCAATTTGGTCAAACCTTATTTTCTTCTCGGTTCTTTATTTACCCTTAAGAAGCTTGAAAGTACAGGACCTAAGGATGAGAACCCCAATATCAATGCCCAGTCATTAATGTTTAGGGGCACAGTCTTGAAAACGCTCTGGAAAACAGGCATGTATACTACACCAAGAATCATAATTAAAGAACACAAAACAGATAAAACCAGTGGTATATTGTTGAATAACGGTATCTCAAATATATTTTTCCTCTCCGACTTACACTCAAATACATGTATAAGCTGAGTTATGACCAGTGTAACAAAGCTGGCCGTTCTAGCACCCTCAATGCTTCCTGTGAAATGCAGTACACTGACAAAAACTGCAAGTGTGCTCAATCCTATAAGAGTTCCCCTGAAAAGTATCAACTTGAGAAGCCCGTTTGAAAAAATATTTTCTTTAGCTCCCCTTGGCCTTCTCCGCATTATATCTCTTTCCGGCGGATCCAAACCAAGTGCTATGGCCGGCAGTCCATCGGTTACTAAGTTAACCCACAGTATCTGTATCGGCAGCAATGGAATGGGAAGGCCTACAAGCATTCCTAAAAACATGGTAAGAACTTCACCAAGGTTACATGACAGCATGTATCTGATAAATTTCCTTATATTATTATAAATTACGCGGCCTTCCTCCACAGCTGCAACAATTGTTGCAAAATTATCATCCATAAGTATCATGGCAGAGGCTTCCTTGGTGACATCAGTTCCGGTTTTACCCATTGAAACACCTATATCAGCTTCCTTAACGGCAGGAGCATCATTTACTCCATCACCTGTCATAGCAACAACATGCCCCAGCTTTTTCAACGCCTTTACTACCATCAGCTTGTGCTTTGGAGATACTCTTGCATAGACCGAAACCTTATCTGCAACCTTCATAAGTCCGCTGTCGCCTAATTCATCAAGCTCAGCACCAGTAAGCACCCTATCACCGTCCTGTAGGATACCTATCTCCGCTGCAATAGCTGCTGCGGTTATTTTATGATCTCCTGTTATCATGACAGTTTTTATCCCTGCCATCTTGCACTTATACACTGCCTCCTTAGCTTCTGTTCTCGGTGGGTCTATCATACCTATAAGTCCTGCAAAGGTTAGGTCCCTTTCAATTTCATTCTTATTGTACCTGGCTGTGCCTAGTTTTTTGAATGCAACTCCCAAAACCCTAAGGGCATCTCTGGCCATTTTATCATTCATGCTTAAAACTTCATTCTTATATGCAGAGTTTATTTTTTTGACTCCAGAAACCTCGTTGATATTTGAGCATTTATCTAGTATTATATCAGGTGCCCCTTTTGTAAACACATAACGCTCTCCGTTTTTCAGTTCACAAATAACTGACATACATTTCCTGTCAGAGTCAAATGGTATCTCATCAATTCTCTTATATGAGCTGCTCAATTCATTTTCGCTGATCCCCACATTTATAGCTGCTTCTAAAAGAGCTATTTCAGTGGGGTCTCCTCCAAACTTTATCTCCTGTTTCGAGAAAAGGTTCTTTATTTTCTTTATCCCCCGCTCCTTTTCCTGCTGATTATTTATTATGACAGCATTGTTACATATCCCACCTATCTCAAGAACAAACTTTGATGCAGTATCAATGCTGGACTTATTAAGATCAACAATATCCTTTTTGCGGTTTCTGTCCGCCCACGTGTATATACTCCGCACAGTCATTCTGTTTTGGGTAAGCGTACCAGTCTTATCTGAGCATATGACGCTTGCACAACCTAAAGTCTCAACAGCAGGCAGTTTTCTAATAAGTGCATTTCTTCTCATCATTTTTTGTACACCAAGTGCTAAAGCAATCGTCACTATAGCAGGAAGTCCTTCAGGCACTGCAGCAACTGCAAGGCTTATTCCGGACAAAAGCATGGTAAATAGCTTCTCTCCCCTTATTATCCCTGTAATCGATACAATGGCACAAATTATAATACACCCGAATACTATGTATTTACCAAGGTCGGCAAGCTTCTTTTGAAGCGGGGTTTCTTCTGATTCTATATTCTGTATCATATCGGCAATCTTACCCATTTCGGTATTCATTCCCGTAGCCTGAACTATTGCTTTCCCTCTGCCCCTTGTTATTACGGTGCCCATATAAATAAAGCTTTTCTTTCCTTCCGGATCATCTTTACTGTCATGAGATTTGTCTACTGGAACCGACTCACCTGTCAAAAGCGACTCATCCACCTGTAGACTATTGATCTGAATCAGCTTGGAGTCGGCAGGAATCCTGTCACCTTCCTCCAAAACCAACAGATCTCCGGGAACAATTCTATCCGCAGGTATATTATCCATGGTTCCATCCCTAATTACCTTGGCTGTAGGTGCGGTAAGCTCCTTTAAAGCATTCATTGTCTTTTCTGTTCTAAATTCCTGCAGAAAGCCCAAAACCGAATTTAGTATTACAATAGCAATTATCGTAATAGCTTCCGTAATTTCACCCATAAAAGCCGAAATAATTGTGGCAGCAATAAGAATCAGTACCATAAAGTCAGTAAATTGCTCAAAAAACATCCTAATGGCTGAAGCTTTCTTTTTCTCTGCAAGAGAATTAGGGCCATGTATTAAAAGAAGCTTTTCTGCCTGCTTGCTGCTTATTCCTTTATAGGTATCTTTAGAAAATGGGTTTTCTTTTGACAAAGCCTTTGACGGTAAACTATTTGTAGTTTTGTTTAGCCGTATTGTTTCCCTCAATACATAACACTCTCCTTTTAGTTTTGTTATCTTTTATCTGTGCTGGTTTTAGTATTTCAGTTAAATTTCTGTCTATCAGTCCTATTTCTATGCACAAAAACCATTAATAGACCAAAATAATGAACCGCAAACAAATAGCGACATTTTATTTAAAAATAATCATCCCACACTGCATCAAATAATTCTCAAACTTTGTTATTATAGGGAATTTAGTAATTTTATTAACATTATTGACTTTTTTTGTATATTAAGTTAATATTGTTTTATGCATATATTTTTTGTATATATTTCATCTTTTTATATTATTTGTAATTTAGGGGCTCTATTAGTTTTTCAAAATAAAAACCCCATATGTATATAAAAAAGTGCTTGTATTTATCAGAATTTTGCGATCTTAATATCGCAAATTGAAATGAGTGAAAATATTGAAAAACACAATGTTAAAATGTATAAAATACTTTAAGTACCTTAAACCCTATTTAAAATACGAAGTATTAATCTTTATCTTAATATCAATGAGCTCGGTTTTGGCTTTGGCTAATCCAATATTATTAAAAGTAATTATTGATAGAGTTCTAATATTAAGGGAATTGTACTTGTTAAAGTATGTTATAGTCGCTTTGTTTATTTTCTATATCATAAATACACTAATAATGTTTTGTAACGGCTTTTTTAATACTTATGTCGGACAAATTATTTCCTTAAAAATAAGACAAGATTTACTTTCACATATACAAAAAATAAAAGTAAGCAATTTTTTCGATAGTGAGACTGGAGATTTTATCAGTAAAGTTATCGAAGACGTATCCACTATTACCAATTTTATGTCAGTAACTTTAATATCCACTCTTAACGATACACTTAATTTGCTTGCCACCGCTATTTTTATGCTTTATTTTAGTCCTAAGTTAGCATGTATTGCTTTCATTTTAGCGATTGTACAGTTTCTTATTTCACTTAAGTTTTCTATTTACATAAGAACAGTACAAGAAAAAACAAGAGAGAATTCATCAATACATTTTAGCTTTCTTAAGAGAATATTTACCGGCATAAAATCTATTAAAGCTTTTAATAGTGCAAAACACAATGATATTAATTATACAGCCATATTAAGAAATATCCTGAACTTAAACTTTAAATATTTCTATTCATACTACGGATATAGTACTTGTATGTCATTTGCATCTTTTGTTGGATCGGTCTTAATATTCTCTTTGGGAGTGTTCGAGATATATAAAGGCAATTTATCAGTAGGTGCACTTTTTGTATTTGATATGGTATCAGAAAGGTTTTATCAGTTTACTAATAATCTGGTTAACTTAAACATAAATTTCCAAAACTTTACTGTGGCAATTAATAGGACTGAGTCAATATTTTCTTTAGAAAAAGAAACAAATGCAGGAACCCTTAAAAACACTATTGATAGCTCAATTGAATTCCAGGGCGTTACATTTTCATACGAAAGAGATTCTAATAAACCAATAGTTACTAACCTATCATATAAATTTGAAACAGGAAAAACCTACGCATTAGTTGGTGCAAGCGGTTGCGGCAAATCCTCCCTACTTAGTCTGATGTTGAAATTTTACAATCCTTCATCTGGAAAAATACTAATAGGCGGAAAAGATATCGACAGTCTTGATCTAAGGTATTTACGAAATAAGATAAGTATTGTATTCCAGGATTCATTGCTTTTTGACGGTACTATTTGGGATAATATCAGATTTGGCAACAAGAAAGTTACAGATGAACAGGTGAGATCCGCTGCAAAGGTTTGTTGTATTGATGACTTTATCCTTTCACTTCCTGATGGATATGATACTAGAGTGGGCGAGGACGGTGTAAAAATTTCCGGTGGTCAAAAACAAAGAATATGTTTAGCTAGGGCTTTATTAAGAGAATCTGATATTTATATTTTTGACGAGGCTCTCTCAAACTTGGATAAAAAGCTTGAATATGATATTTTTCAAAATTTGCAAAGAAAACTAAAAAACAAAACTCAAATTTATGTTACTCATAACATTAAGCTAATTAGAAATTTACAGAATATTTTAGTTATAAACAGAGGCAATATTGAGCTTGCCGGCGGGCATGAGTTACTAATTCAAAAATCCTTAATTTATCGAGAGCTGTTTACTAAAGGAGAAAATGATTTCAATGAAGAGAAATATGCTTAAAATAAGCACTGCAATATTTTGGGTTATTGTAACTTTAGTTTTAGTAACATCCATACTTTCCTGTTTTTTAAACATCGGGCAGACTTTAGTTACAAAAGGCACCTTCCATAAAAACGAAAATGAGTACTTTTATATATTTGACCACTTGGAAAAAGGTAAAAAGATATTAAATATAGGGGATCAATTAACTTTGAAAAGCGACTTTATGGATAAGCCTATACAGGGCAAGGTTACTGAAATCAGCAACAAGGACATATATGTCGAAGACGGCGTTATTGTGAACTACAAAATACAGATTTCGGATTCCCCACAAAAATATATTGATAATTTATATGAAGTAAAATTGATTTTAAATGATAAAATCAATTTGCTGAAAATGATGCTCAGCAAATTTGTTGAGATATAATGAAAGGAGGTGAAAACATGTTACCAAAGCCAAGTGTTATCAAGATACCAGATGCTTCTAGTGCTTTTATAAGTGGCAAACCTGGTTGTGGATACTATACTGGTTCTTCCCCATGTGTAGATGGTTCTAACTATACTCCGCCGTCAAGCGGTGGATGCAGTTGGACTCTCGGCATAGGAGCCGGTGGTGCCGTAGTAGGTGCTGGAGTAACAGCAGGTATAGTAATCACTTAATTACATATCTAAATTTTTTAGAGGGCAGGTTGTTGATGCCCTCTAACCCCAAAAAAATTATCGGAGCAAAATAATGATTGAAAATATAAAAACCGTAACAACTGAACATAAGACCAGTAAAATTATTTATTTAATATTCTATCTTATACCTTTTGTCTACATAGATATGTTAGGAATCACTTTACTGCTTTCTGCAACAGGGTTGACAATGCTTATGCATTCACAGTTCACAGACACAAGCAAAAGAGACATTAACAAAAAATCCATACTCCTGTTATTAGTAAGTGTATTTATTGCTTATGTCACAATGTTTTTGTTTATTAACGACAAATTTGATAAAGGCTTTTCAATCGGTGGTTTTGAAATACTTCCATCATATACTTTCTTGTTCTATTACTTATTTCCATTGTTGTGGGCCTTCTTCTTAGAAAAAGAGACACTTAAAAGCTTTATTAGGGTTGATAGAAAATTTCTTCTATACATGGCACTTCTCTGCCTTCCAATTATTGCAACCAACTCTTTATGGGTTTTCGATCAGGTATTTTTTGATTTGAATTACTCAATTAATGATTCACTTAAGGAAGTCTATCAAGCTTTTATAATTGCTGCCATAGCTGAAGAATTGTTCTTCAGGGGATTTGTATATAATTCACTTAAAAAGGTTGTAACCGTACCAACTGCACAAGTACTATCCTCTATAATTTTTGCATTTTGGCATTTTAGCCTGATAAAGTCTTTTTTAATAGAGCAAACCCTTAATCCGATTTTAAACATGGTAGAAATATTTGTTTTAGGACTTGTGCTCTCGTTTATATATGAAAGAAGCAAAAGTTTAATTTCCTCAATATTATTTCATGGTTTTATTGATGGTGGTTTTAAATTTGCATTGCTGGCTTTATTTATTATCCAGAAGTAATGTTAAACATTTTTCGAAAGGAATGGGATATATTTATGAATAAGACAGATATTCCAGAGGTAAAAACTCTGAACTGGAGTGTAAAAGATAATGTAGTTATTATAGATATGCTTACAGATAAGGTTTTATTAAATGAAAGTGCAAGCATCGTTTGGAACATGATTAATGGCGTTGACAGTATTGGAGAAATCTTTGACAAATTGAAATTAAAATATGGAGATCAAAACAGCGATGAATCTTTATCTGAAATACTTGAATCGTCAATAAATCTATTTATTGACAATAATGTGCTTGCGTTAAAATCACACAGTGATTTTGATGGGTGGTTGCAATATGAATAAAGTACTATTAATGAACTTACCAATCCAATCTTATTTACAAAAAGAGTTTACAAATGATTCCGGTTACAATCCATCATTAGGATTACTATCTATTGGAACTTGGATGGAACTAAACGGCTATGAACCAATTGTATTAGATTTGTGTTATAACCGAAAAACTTCAAAAGAGCTTTTGCAACTGATTGAGGAAGAAAATCCTATACTTATTGGCATGTCAGTCTATACAGAAAATGTAGATATGGCTATTTCTACTGCCAAAATAATTAAAGCAGCTTTTCCTTCTATTAAAATTGTTTTTGGTGGAGCACACCCAACGCTGGTACCTGATGATATCATAACTTCACAATATGTGGATTTTATAATAAGAAAAGAAGGTGAATCTACATTTTTAGAGTTATGCGAAGCAGTAGTATCTAATGAAAACATTATAAAATTTGATGACATAGCTGGACTGGTTTTTAAAAGAGATAACAAAGTTATTCAAAACAAATTGAGATCTTTTATAACCGATCTGGATATCATGCCACTACCTAAAAGAGAGCTGGCAGGTATTGAAAACTATAAGGATATTATAAACATTTCAACGAGCAGAGGCTGTCCAGGTAATTGTATATACTGTTCAGCTACTGCATTATCAGGTGCTACTTACCGCACAAGAAATATTGATAACGTATTTTTGGAAGTTGTGCTGCTAAGAGTAATTGTAAGGGATAGCTTCCTTAAAATATATATTGTTGATGATACTTTTACAGCTGTTCCTGTAAGGGTTTTACGATTTGCTGACCTTATAAAAAAATATAACCTAAATATATACTGGCATTGCGAATCGAGAGTTGATGTAATGACTGAGGAGTTACTAGATGCTATGACTTCTAGCAGGTGTATAGCTGTTCAATATGGCATCGAAAGCGGCAGTCAGGAGGTTTTAGATAAAATTAGAAAGGGAATTAATCTGGATATAGCTCGAAAGGTTATAGACAGCACATTCAAGAGAAAAATCCTTCCATGCTTGTCATTTATGGTAGGCCACTTTTGTGATACAAAAGAAACAATGGAAGAAACACTAAATTTTATTAAGCATGTGTCCACAAATTATAAAGCTGAAGTAGCATTGTCGTTTAATACACCATTTCCAGGAACCTGGCAATACACTCACAAGGATAAGCTTGGAATGAAATTAGTGACAGATAAATATAAACTGTTTTCATTGCTTGATCCGATTGTAGAAACAAATGCTTTTACAACTAATGATCAACGAGAGATATTTTTCGAAGCAAGGCAATATTTAGCTAGAATAACATCAATTGAAAGAATGCGAAAGGAGATGGTAGATTAAATGACCAACAGATTAATTCTTAGGACAACCTCAAATTTAAGTTTTGCCGGAGAAATATGTAAAAACGAGAAGCTAGAAGGAGAAAATGGTATTTTGATAAAACCTAGCGAAAAATCCGAAATTAAAGTATGGTGTCCGTTAGAAGAAGTTAAATGCATTATTCTTCCTAACGGTCAAATGATAGAAGGAGAGGAATTAAGAAATGGCTATAAACTTTAATGTTAAGTATTTTTTGGATTCTGATTTTGAAATTTCAAATAGAGATGATAATTTCCTGTATATTGATTATAAAAATGCAATATGGCTTAGAACTAACAGTACTGGAAAAGAAATACTTGACTTATGCAATGGAAATTTGTCGCTTGATGAAGTAATAAATACTGTTGCAGAAAAACACAGTTTTACACCGGATATTTTAAAGGTATATTTCTCTGATTTCCTTAAACAAGCATTAGACAACAACCTATTACTGGAATCCAACTCCAACAAACAGATTATTGAGGTTAAATATTCAGCATACCCTGAGGATATATGGATTCACGTTACCGGAACGTGTAACCTTAAGTGTCCATTCTGTTATTCTATTTCTGACGCGGTTAATAATAAAGACTTGGATCACGAGAAAGTTATAGAGTTCCTCCAACAAATTCCCGAAGAAAATAGAATAAACATAATTATTAGTGGAGGAGAGCCATTTTTATACAAACAATTGCCAGAATTTATCCAAAATCTAAAGGCATTGAAATTTCAAAAGATTGTACTTATCACAAATGGTACTGTTGGGGAGGAAGCTTATGAAAGGGTACTGCCTAATATAAACACTCTGCAGATATCAGTTGATGGTACAACGCCTGAATTCCATGATAAAACAAGAGGCCAAGGCTCATTTGTAAAAATGCTTGAAAAGATTAAACTTGCAAAAAAAATCGGAGTACAAAAACTTCTTATATCTTTTACTCCAACAAGTTTTAATATAAGTGATCTGCCCAATTTGCCTAAATTTGTGTTTGAAAACAATATCGATGCAATACATATAACAAGGTTAATGCCAGTTGGAAGAGGCCAATCAAGTATAAAAGATTTATCTCCTTCTGTTGAAGTATATAGGGACTATGTTGGAAAATTCTTAGTAAACTATGACAAACTAAACAGCAATATTTATTACATCCGTGAAACTGAACAAATGTTTATAGATGAGAATGATAAGAGAAAGTTTGTTGAATTGACTTTTGCATCCGACCAGGCAAGTAAAGTAGCAATTAGAGATAAAAGAGTTAACTGCGGTGTGGGTTGTGGTTTATTAAGTATAAACTATGATGGAAATATATATCCGTGCCCCTCATTGCATCATGACGAATTTAAACTTGGCAGCGTTATCAGTGATACTTATGAGGCTACTTTTGAGAGTGGTTTAGCTTTTGCTAAAAGCTGCGGTGTCGATGTAGAATCTTCAGGATGTTTCGATTGCAAGATGAAGTATTTTTGCGGTGGTGGGTGCCGAGCATGTGCATTATCCAATGGCAGCATTACTTCTGATGATCCTATGTGCAATTATTATAAAGAGTCAATCATCGGCAATATGTGGAAATTTAATGCAAATAAGAGCATGGTCTAGTGAACACAAATTAATCGAGGTCTTCAAATGAATACTTTAAATTTAAGAACTGTTATAGACACGGGAAGTGATGTAAATTATCCCGTTTGGCATCCTTTCTCGAACACAACACGAAACTACTTTAGCATGTTAAATATAACAAAAGGCGAAGGCATCTATCTCTACGACATAAATAACAGAAAATATCTGGATGCTTCAAGCGGTTTATGGAACATTTCACTTGGCTATGGAAACAAAAAAATTGAGGATTATATTCTGAAGCAACTGAATAGGCTGCCTTACTGTTCTTTATTTGATTATACAAATCCCACAGTAGTATTGGCAGCAAGTAAAATACTAAGTATTTTGCCGCCCAATATGAAAAAAATTTTCTTTACTTGCTCAGGATCGGAAAGCATTGAACTATCTATTAAAATAATGAGAAAGTTTTGGGCATTAAATGGTCATCCGGAGAAGAAGTTAATAGTAAGCTTAAATGGGTCTTACCACGGTACATATTACGGAAGCATTAGCATAAGCGGAATTGAGCAAGAGTTTGTAAATGATATATCACCCTTGCCTGGAGAAGCTATCTTTATAAATGGTGGAATATGCAGAAAGTGCAAGTGTTCTAACGAATATCCTTCATGTGATTCCAATTGTGTTTATAATCTGGAAGAAATAATTAAAAAGAATATTGATAAAATTGCAGGGATTGTTATTGAACCAATTCTAGCATCAAAAGGAGTCGAAGTTCTTTCAGAAAAATTTATTACCGGAGTATATAATATTTGCCAAAAATACCAACTTCTATTAGCTATTGATGAGGTTGCTGTAGGATTTTTCAGAACCGGTGAATCCTTCTATATAAAAAAATATGGGATAGAACCTGATATCATATGTATGGGTAAAGGAATAAACAGCGGCTATTTGCCTATGGGTGCAGTTTCTGTCAATTCAAGGATTGTTGAGGCCTATAGCAGCACAGATGGTGTTATAACTCATGGTTCTACACAAGGTGGAAATTTATTGTCATGTGCTGCCTGCATCGCTTCCATTGAGCAGTATGAAGTAATGAATATTGGTGCTAATGTAAAGGCAATGGGAGATCATTTAAAAAAACAATTATCAGACAGGTTGTTGTATCATCCTAATGTCGGAGAAATAAGAGGAGAAGGGTTATTGCTGGAGGTAGAGCTCTTTATAAATAAAAATTCCGGTGAGCATCTTACAACAGAACAAATTTGCACTATTCAAGAAATTTTAAAAAACAACGGTCTTATTGTTTATCGTTCAGATGTTGGACTAACTATTCTTCCAATGTTGATTGCAGATAAAGATAATATCAATAATTTAGTTGATATTTTAGACTATACATTTAAACATATCTCTTTTTAGATAAGATTGGAACGGACGAGAATATGCAATTTTATGATTCGGTATTTGTTTATATTAATGTAGTTAACGGTTACATTACTGGAGCAGAGTATCAATTGGACTGTGCCTATATTAGGAGCTATTTGAATAAATTTGATCTCAAAACCATGCAGTATATAAATAAAAATATTAAAAGATATTCGGATATAATAAGAGAACTATCAAGTATTTCATCAAGATCTTATGTTTTTTATATCAACGAATATAACTTTTTCATAAATAAATTAATTATTAATACATTGAGGAAATCAAATCCCAACGTTACAGTTTATGTTTTCGGAGCGTCAGCAAATTATATTGCAAATAATCTATTGGATGAAGTATATATAGATATGTGCTTGATTGACAGCGTTGCCTATTCCTTAAAGGATATACTATTATGCAACAAGGAAATATGGGAAATTAGTAACATAATATATAAAGCTGACAATAAAGTTTATTCTACTGAAAAGAAATACATTGACTATTCACTGGATGATCTGGGACTGCCCTATAGCAGCGGTGTTATCCCTCCTGAAGAAATTCAAAATGTAGGTATGGTTAGTTCTGTAGGATGCTATGGGGAATGCAGCTTTTGTTCTTATGTTAACAGCAAAATGTTCAGAATTCATTCAATTAATAGTATAATTCAAGAGTTGAAATATATAAGTTACTTTATATCTGGTAAAAATACCAAGGTCAGTTTTTTTGATGACTGTTTCTCAGTATCAAAAGAAAGAACAATCGAGCTGTGCAGCAAAATTATTTCAGCAGGTCTTCAGTTTCAGTTTTGGTGCTGCACAAGATCAGATTTACTTACGAAAGATGTAATCGATGCTATGGCCGAATGCAATTTCAAAAATATTGTTATAGGGTTAGAGAGTGCATCTTGCAACACACTCGATAAATTAGGCAAGCTTGGAAAAAATCAAAATGCTGCAGATTATATTTATAACCTCCAAAATATGTTTCACTATGCTACCCAAAAGGGAATCAACCCTTATATAAGCGTTAATTTTGGTTTACCAAATGAAGAACTTTATGACGCTTTAAAGACTATTAATTTTATTAAGAGCAACAATGCCATTAAGAACACTAGTGTATGTTTTACAACTTGCTTCCCTGGAAGTAAAATATTTGAGGAGAGTGCTAATTACCAAATACACAAAGAAACATCTCCAACAATTCTTCCATATCGCACGTACTATAACAATTATGATATGCATCCGGTTTTTAATGAGCTAATAAAAACCGAAATTATAAGCGGTGATTTAAAAGAGAGTCTGATGAAGACATCAGAGCATAAGAAAGAATATATTAGTTATTTTACAGGCATAAACCAAGATCTTAATAGCGTTGGAACAATTAAATTTATTGAGATTAAAGATTTTAATGAAAAAAACAGTGTCTTTATTGATAGGAATATAAGCATAAATGGTAAAGTCATTTCTTATCCTGAAAAGCTAATAATATCAAAGAAAAACCTTTTTTCTGACGATAGAAAGAAGTTGAAGCTTTCAATTAAAATGTATGATGAAAATTTGGAATATGCATATAGAAACGATAGTTATTTACCTACTGACCAAGCTTCCATTATTGAAAAAGGTGAATATACATATATTCAACCCAATAATACATATTTAAATGAGCCTATCAAAATGAAGATCAATAAAATAGATTCTTCACAATCTTTAAGTGAGATTGAAAAGAGAGCAAAAAACTTTTTTAAAAATAGAGTATTGAAGTTCAATGATTTGGAAAACAGCATTTATTTAAATGCATGTATGTTTTCAGGAAAATGTAACATATGTTCAATATTAAGAGTATCTATTGCAGATGAAAATATACTTGGATGCATTAACAAGATAAAAATCGGAACTATTAACGATAGTTATGAAAACATTATTAACGGCATTAATAATATTTTAAAAGAAACATACTCACATCGAAATTGCATCAGCTGCTCAGCATATAACTGGTGTCCTAAGTGTGTCTCCTTGCAGGGGTATATCAGCGACAAAGATTACTGCGATTTTATAAAAAATAATAAACATTTTTGTTTCTATTTAAAAGTAATCGGTTTTTTAAATTTATTACTAACGAATGAAAGCAGTATAGATAATATATATTTTCATATATTTTTAAATAGCATTCATGACGGAATAAAAAATACAAAACCAAGATTTAATTTTCATGAAAATGTTATTCTTATTGAAATAAATAATAATTTTCTGTTATGTAATTTGTTAAACAATAAGGTTATAAAATGCAGAGACATAGAAAAGGACGCTATATTAGGATCTAAAGAACTTAGTACTTTTTTACAATACAATGCACTTTACAACCAACTAAACTACCATGGCTTTATTGGAGCAAATGGAAATTAAGCTATTCTAAGGAGTACATATGGATTATTTCGGATTTTGCAAAGGGATAAAGAACTTAAATCTACCTAATTTGAAAGAGTTGGACGTTTATGAAGGATTCTTTGCTGAATTTTATAATAAATGTGCAAATGAAAAATTTGATATAGACTTGTACCTGAGCCTAGCCAATGTATATGGCAGCAAGGTTTTGGAACTTGCTTGCGGCTCTGGCAGAGTTTTAATACCCTTACTTGAAAATGGTCATGAAGCAACAGGTCTCGACTTATCACAAGATATGCTTAACATACTTCAACGTAAATGCATAGACAAATTTGAGAATGTAAAGCTTGTATGTGCAAACATGGCCGAGTATATTTCTGAAGAAAAATATGACATGGTGATTCTTTCCCAAGGTTCACTATGCTTACTAAAGGACAATGAGGACAGAATAAAAATTTTCCGAAATACATATAAAAATCTTCGAGATGGGGGATTATTTGTTTTCAATTATATAGATTCCTCATTTGAAAATATTACTGTAGGTGAACTGAAGCCCAAATACTTCTTTAGTGCTACTCAAAAGTCGTTCATTATCCTTACTGAAAAAATATGGAATGACAAGTCAAAATCAGTTATTAATCTATATGGCGAAGAGATAACAAGGACAGGAGAAGTCTATAGATATTTAGGAAATACAACTAAATATTTACTTTCCAAATCTCTTATTGATATAATAATCTCTGAAAGTGGTTTTACCAAAATAAAGGATTACACTATAGAAATTCCAGAAGGTATAATGAGATTTGAATTGCTTAAGAAATAAATGAAAACGAGAGGAGATTTATTTGTGCGGGTATCAACGGTAAAGTTAAATAAGTCCTACAAAAAAAAAGGAAAGCAAATTGAAATTATAAAAGATTTCAGTTATGATTTTAAACCCGGAGCATTATATCAAATAAAGGGAGAGTCCGGCAAAGGGAAAACTACATTACTCACTCTATTGTCACTTCTACAAAAACAAGATAGTGGTGAAATATTTTTTAATGATGAATTAGTTAGCTCGTTAAACTATGAAAAAAAATGCAAATTCAGGAGGGAACATATAGGTATAATATTCCAAGATTATAACCTGCTTGATAGTTTAACAGTTATAGACAATATTTGTCTTTTAGATATTTGCGAAAATAAGGTATCTGCAAAAGATGCATATAAAAAAGCAGAAGAAGTACTTTCTCTTTTAAATCTTTCTCACAGATCCCATCACCTGCCCTTTGAATTGTCAGGCGGTGAACAGCAAAGAGTTGGAATTGCAAGGGCAATAATTAAAAACCCGTCTATTCTTATATGTGATGAGCCTGTATCAAACCTTGATATGGAAAATTCAAAAAGGATAGTTGATTTTATAAATGATTATTGTCATAAGAATAATAAATTGGTATTAGTAACGAGCCATAATGAATACTTTGATGATTATGCTGATGAAATCATTAATTTGTAAGGGAGGCATATAATGTTTAGAAAGATATTTATAAACGTTTTATTTGAAAATAAAAAAATACTAATTGCATTTTCTTCAATACTGGTAATTCTTTTTGTTTATATAGGTGTTCAAGTCATGTTTGCGACTTCCCAGTTAACTCAACTTGCAATGCCTGACATTGAAATCACAGGGAAACTAGATAGCGATGGCTTACTTAGGTATAAACTTTATAATGATCAGAGCGGATTATCCAGTAAGCTCAAAGAATTGTATAACAAAGATTATAATATTTACCCTGTAGTCTCCAGAAATATTTTGTCAAATCAAAGTACAACAATGTCCTTTAAAGTTAACTATTGGATATACGGAGTAGAAAATAACTTTTTTGATGATCAACTAAAAGGTTATATAAAAGATGGAAGAATGCCAAAGCCAGGGGAAAAAGAAACACTAATTGGAAATTACGCTGCACATTACTACAAAGTAAAAGTCGGTGACAAAATTAAAATTCCGGTAACATTAAAAAAAGATTATGAAAAGAGTGATATATCTACCTATACAGTTTCTGGAATTTTAGATGACAACATAGATTATTTTAAAGGTGCAATTTTTATATCAAGAGATACCTATGAATCAATAAACAGCAATAAAACCGTAGAGAACCTGGTATTAATTTATTCCAAGAAATCTATAGACAGCAAGGAATACGAAAAAATATACAATTCTTTTATCGGCCTTAAGGCTGACTATAATATTGGGCAAATTAATGCAAACTTTTATCAAAAAGATACATCAAAACGCAATGTTATTATTAATATAATATTTGTATTATTTATGAGTGTTATAATAGTTTTTCTATTATTATCATATCTGATGAAAGGTATTACAAAAAAGATCGGTTTGCTTAAAGCACTGGGTATATCCGACTCATACATTATTAAAACATTCCTGGGAGGGCTATCTGTAACAGTAGTTTTTGCTACTCTCCTATCTATTATTAGTGGTTATATAGTTAAAACCTATATAAACAAAAAGATTAGCGAGTTTTTGGAATTTAGCGTTTCATATTATTCGATAAATAAATATGTGATCCTATTTACATTAGCAATGTCTTTACTTATGTTTATAGTAATATTCGTCATTATAAAATTGAAAAGTTCAAGGATATCTCCAAGAGATGCAATGCTGAAATCGTAAATTTTAAATATTAAATAATAAAAATAAAACGGAGGAAATCTTATGTATGAATATAAAATAATAAGAGTAGAATGCAAAAAAATCGGCACTGCAAATGCAAAAGAAAATTACCATACTATAATTGATGATTATGCTAGCCGCGGCTGGAGATTATTACAACTATTTGCACCTCCGATAGCTGGATACGGTACGGCATCATATATTGAATTGGTCTTTGAAAAACAAGTTTGAGGATTTACGAGTTTTTAGCAATCTACCTCAAGAAATATTACGAGAGGAAGTTTACCCAAATAATGAAAGATTATGAATATACTAAACTTAATACAAAGGCCAATAATATTGTTTTAATCAATTTGCCATCAATGACTTATAAAATTGATGGCATGGAAAAAGAATTTGGATATAATCCTTCATTTGCCCTTATTTCACTTGGCACGTGGCTGGAACTGAATGGGTATCATCCAATCCTTATTGATTTGTGCTGTGAGCATTTATCCAAAGAAGAGATCTTTGGAATCCTGGAAAATGAAAATCCAATTATTGTTGGTCTGTCTGTACATACGGAAAATATAGAACTGGCATTGAATATGGCAAAGCTTATAAAACTATCTTTTCCAAGTGTAAAAATTGTATTTGGAGGGGCACATCCCTCCCTCGTACCTGAAGATATAATAACCTCAGAATACGTAGATTTCATTATTAGAAAGGAAGGTGAGTCTAGCTTCCTTGAACTGGCAGAAGCCATTGTTTCTAATGAAAATACAATTAGCTTTGATAAAATACCTGGTATATTATTCAAAAAATCAGATACAGTAATTAAAAACTCTTTAAGACCCCCCATTACTGATTTAGATTTAATGCCTCTACCAAAGAGAGAGTTTTTTGATATTAACAAGTATTCTTTTGTTGTAAATATAATAACCGGAAGAGGATGTCCTGGAAATTGTGTATATTGTGCTGCAAAATCACTTTCCGGAGCAGAATATCGTGAGCTTGTCCTATCTTCCGTAGAATTTCGGTAGCTTAGTTTTACTTCATTTTTCTCATCCTGCTGACTGTTTACCATGCTCTTCCACCTTTGAAATGCTATTAATAAGGATTGGGAGTAGTTTATATCCCTTAATACGAT